>NZ_AXBJ01000040.1:0-16015 GCF_000473345.1 Rhodanobacter sp. OR87 | reverse complement strand
GGTCGCGCCGCGACCGAGGTCAAGGGAGCGCGCTGGGTGAACGTGGTGCTCGGCAACGTCAAACGAGCGATCAGCGGTTGCTACCACGCCATGCGCCAGGCCAAGTACGCGCGGCGCTATCTGGCCGAAGCCGCCTACCGCTTCAACCGCCGTTTCCGACTTGCCGAGCTGCTGCCGCGACTGGCGCGCGCCATGACCCTGTGCAAGCCTTGGCCAGAGACGAAATTGCGCGCCGTCGACAATTTTCATGGCTGAGCGTCGTCGCTAATCAGGATACCTTAACTGACTGGCATTAGGCTTCAGGCGGCTTTTTCGTGGGGCGTTCAGCGAACCGGCTTGGCCAGCCGCAGCAGGTCGGGCAGGTAACCGGAGGTCTCGTACAACGCGCGGGCGCGCTCGTTGCCGGGGAACACCGCCAGCGTCACCAGCTGGCACTGATGGTCGCGCGCCCATGCCTCGGCGTGCGCCAGCAGCGCCTTGCCGACGCCGCGGTCCTCGTGCCGCGGCGCCACCGCGATGTCGGAGATGTGGCAGTTGCTGCGTCCGGTGAAGAAGTCCGCGGTGCGTTGCAGGTGGATGAAGCCGGCCCGTTCGCCGTCCGCGTCCTCTGCCACGAACAGGTAGCTGTTCGCCGGCTGGTCCTCCAGGTGGTGGCGCAGGTCGTTGCGGATGCCTTCGATGCATTCGTGGCGCCGCCGCCATGGCGGCAGCGTGAAATCGACGAAGCGCGGCACCTGCGCCAGGATGAACTCGTCGTCGTCTTCTTCGGCCAGGCGGATCAGCAGGGACATGTCGGTCATGAGGAGCGATCGGTGGCGGGGATGACGCTGCCGTTTCTACACCTTGCGTCGCGGTCGCGGTAGTCCCCGCCGGCACGTGTATATTTTGCGCAGCGCGAAGGCCTCCGGGGCGATGCATCGGCCTCGTCCCGCCGAACGGCATCCCCGCAAGGAAACCGCCCATGTCGACCACTCGCCGCATCCACATCCGGCCCGCCGGGGACCCCGTGCTGGTGCAGGGCATGCGCGCCATCCACGAGGACCTGAAGCTGCCGGCGGCGTTCCCGCCCGAGGTGGAGGCTGCCGCGGCGAAGGCCGCCGTGAACCCGCGCTGGCCGGAGCTGGACCGCAGCGACATCGCCCTGGTGACGATCGACCCGCTGGGCTCGATGGACCTGGACCAGGCGCTGCATGTCGAGCGCACCGCCGGCGGCTATCGGGTGCACTACGCGATTGCCGACGTCGCCGCCTTCGTCAGCGCCGGCGACCCGGTCGACCTGGAGGCGAACCGGCGCGGCGAGACGCTGTACGGCGCGGATGCGAAGATCCCGCTGCACCCGACGGTGCTGTCCGAAGGCGCGGTCTCGCTGTTGCCCGGTCAGGTGCGGCCGGCGCTGCTGTGGACGATCGAGCTGGACCGCAGCGGCGAAAGCGTGGCCGTCGACGTGCGCCGGGCGAAGGTCAGCAGTCGCGCCCGGCTCGACTATGCCGGCGTGCAGCAGCGCATCGACGCGGGGGCGGCCGAACCGATGTGGTCGATCCTGCGCGAGGTCGGCGAGCTGCGCCGGCAGCGCGAGTTCGCCCGCGGCGGCGTCAGCCTGCCGCTGCCGGAGCAGGAGATCAGCGTGGTCGATGGCCGCTGGCAGCTGGCGTTTCGCGCACGGTTGCCGATCGAGGACTGGAACGAGCAGATCTCGCTGCTGGTCGGCATGGCCGCGGCGCAATTGATGGTGCAGGCGAAGGTGGGCCTGCTGCGCACCCTGCCGCCGCCCGACCCGCGCGCGCTCGGGCGCCTGCGCGTCACCGCGCGGGTGCTCGGCATCGGCTGGCCGCCCGGGTTGGACTATCCCGGCTTCATCCGTTCGCTGGACCCGTCCAACGACGTCCACGTGGCGATGCTGACCGCCTGCACCACGGTATTGCGCGGGGCCGGCTACGCGGCGTTCGACGGCGCGCTGCCGGCGCAGCCGATGCACTCGGCGCTGGCCGCGCAATACACCCACGCCACCGCGCCGCTGCGCCGGCTGGTCGATCGCTACACCGGCGAGGTCTGCCTGGCGCTGTGCGCGAAACAGCCGGTGCCCGCGTGGGCGCTGGCCGCGTTGCCGGGCTTGCCGGCCACGATGCAGGCCTCCGGCCACCGTGCGGGCCAGTACGAGAGCGCCGTGCTCAACCTGGCCGAGGCCGCCGCGCTGGCGCCGCGGCTGGGCGAGGTCTTCGACGGGGCGATCGTCGAGGTGGCCCATGACGATCCGGCCCGGGGCACGGTGATCGTGCGCGACCCGGCGGTGGAGGCCGGCGTGTCGGGCAGCACACCCCTGCCGCTGGGTGCCGACGTCCGGGTGAGCCTGGTCGAGGCCGACCCGGTGCGGCGCGTGACCCGGTTCGAGCTGGCGCAGTGACGCGCCGACGTGGGCATGTCGATGAAGGCGCGCCGATGACGATCGGCGCCGGCGGCTGGGTCCTGCGCGGCATGCTCGGCCTCGGGCTGCTCGGCCTCGATGCCTGCGCGATGGTCGGGGTGAGCCACGTCGATACCCCGGACTACGTCAGCCAGCGGCGTGCCGACGTGATCGTCGCCGACCGGCCGAGCGACCGCACCGTGCAGTCGCTCAACGTGGTCGCGCTGACGCCGGACAGCTGCCAGCGCGAGTTCGCCGCCTGCACGGACACCGTCGCCCGTTCGGCGGGGTTGACCGACGAGCAGCGGCTCTCGGCGCTGGCCGAGCTGTGGCTGGGCCGGGCGCTCAAGGCGGAGCGGTCGCGGCGCGGCAAGGCGATGGACGACGCGACGCTGGACGCCTTCCTGCAATCCGCGCGCTACGCCTATGCCTATCTGTTCTACACCGCGCGTACGCCCGCCGAGCGCGCGTTCGAATGGCGCCAGGTGCAGGTGACTGGGTTCTACAACCTGGCCGTGCAGCGCGCGATGAGCCGCTTCTTCCTGGAACTGCCGCGGCTGGACCCACACTGGACGCAGACCACGCTGGCCGGCTGGAGCGTGCTGCGTCCGCACAGCGACGTGCGCCTGGCCGACGGCACGCGCGTACCGGCGGAGCTGATTCCCGCGGCGAACCTGCGCTTCGACGGCCTGCGCAACGTCTACCGGCGCGACGGCTTTGGTTCCGACTTCGTGGCCGTGGCGCCGGCCGGTACGGCCGACGCCGCCGTGCCATGGCGCGAACCCGACTACGTGCCGGTCACCGGCGCGCTGGTGTTCGACGGCAGCACGCTGGCCCAGCTGCTGGCGACGCGCCAGGTGAGCGTGCTGGTGCGCGACCCGTATCACGACGACACCGTCGCGGTCGGCGGTCGGGCGGTGCCGCTGGGCGCGAACTTCACCGCACCCTACGGCGTGTGGCTGGCGCGCTCAGGCTTCGCCCGCCAGTCGATCCGCTCGCTGCTGGGCCGCGAGGGTGGCCTCAAGACGCCGCGCGTGCTGCTGATGCAGCCCTACGATCCGGACCGGCTCACGGTGGTGATGCTGCACGGCCTGGCCAGCAGTCCGGAAGCATGGATCAACGTGGCCAACGAGGTGATGGGCGACGAGGAGCTGCGCCGCCACTACCAGGTGTGGGAGGTCTACTACCCGACCAACCTGCCGGTGGCGGTGAACCTGGCCAGCATCCGCAAGGCGCTGGACGCCACGCTGCAACATTACGATCCCTCCGGCCAGGCGCGCGCCTCGCGCGACATGGTGCTGATCGGCCACAGCATGGGCGGCGTGATCGCGCGCCTGCTGGTGTCCTCCAGCGGCGACCGGCTGTGGGGCGTGATCCCGGCGCGTGCGAACCTGTCGGCGAAGAAGCGGCAGCGGCTGCAGCAGCGGCTGGCGCCGTACCTGCAGTTCAGCCCGATGCCGCAGGTGACCCGCGCGGTGTTCCTGGCCGCACCGCACCGCGGCACGCCGTACGCACGGCACCGGCTCGCCCGCTGGCTCGGCGAGCTGATCCGGCTGCCGGTCGCCGTGCTGAAGGAAATGGCGGACATCGCCGACCTGCTGAAGTCCGACGACGCCGGCGGCGGTCCGCCGCTGCGCGTGTCCAACAGCATCGACAACCTCGGCGACAGCGACCCGTTCATCGTCGCCGCCGCCGACCTGCCGATCGCGCCGCAGGTGCGCTACCACTCCATCATCGGCGTCTACAGATCGAAGGGCGCGTTGCGGGACAGCAACGACGGCCTGGTGCCGTACAGCAGCGCGCACCTGGCTGGCGCCGACTCCGAACTGGTCATACCGTCCTGGCACAGCGTGCAGGAAACCCCCGCGGCGATCCTGGAGTTGCGCCGGATTCTGCGGCTGCAGCTGGCGGCGTTGAAGAAGGTCGACTGACCCGGGCGGGAGGCGGGCGATCCATCACGGGCGATCGCCGAGGCTGCCTGCCGCGAGTTCGGTGCACCCTGTGCGGAGCCGCGATGGTGGCCCCGGCGGCGATCGTCGGACTTGGCAAGCCTGTTGCTTAGTTTCGGGCATGAACGACCTTGCCTACGACATCAGCTACCTGATCGAGCACGAATCGGCCCGCACGGAGGCGTCGCCGCCGCGCATGGCCAGGCCTGTTGCGCCACCAGCACCGCCCGGTACGGCCGCGACGCAGGCGGCCATGGCGCGAGAGCTGCTGCAGGCGGCCGAAGCCCACGAGGAATGGATCAGGCAGTACCTGGGCACGCAAGGCAGCGTGCAGTGCGGTGCGTGACCGGCCTGTCGTTGCAGAGCACAACCTGACCCGGATGGACACCTCCGGCGGCAGATCGGCCTGACGAAAAGCCCGGGACTGGCCCGGGCTATTGTTTGCCGAAAGGCTTGGCGGCGACTCAGTCGATGGCCGGCAGACTGCCTATGCCGGCCTCGATCGCTGCCTTGTGCGCCAGCGTGCGCGGCAGGATGCGGGCGAAGTAGAACGCGGCGGTGTCGCGCTTGGCCTGCTTGAACGCCGCCGGCTGGTTGCCGGCTTCGGCGGCGGCCACGCTGCGCGCCCACAGGTAGGCGAGGGTGACGTAGCCGCTGTAGTACAGGTAGTCGGTGGCCGCGGCGCCGAGTTCCTCGGGATTGGCCTGCACGCGCTGGGCCAGGCTCAGGGTGAGCTCGCTCCATTCCTTGGTGGCGACGGCGAGCGGGCCGACCAGCTGGCGCAGTGCCGTGTCGGCGCTGTGCTGCTGGCAGAACGCGCTGATCTCCTGCAGGAAGTGCTTCGCGCCCACGCCCTGCAGCTGGAGGATCTTGCGGCCGAGCAGGTCGGCCGCCTGGATCCCGGTGGTGCCTTCGTACAGGGTGATGATGCGGGCGTCGCGCACGAACTGTTCCATGCCGTTCTCGGCGATGTAGCCGTGGCCGCCGTAGATCTGCAGCGCTTCCTTGGTGCACTCCTGCGCCAGTTCGGTGGTCATGCCCTTGGCGATCGGGATCAGGAACGCGACCAGCTCGCCGGCCTGCTGCCGGGCTGCCTCGTCCGTCGCGCGATGTTCGATGTCGGTCTGCAGCGCGGTGTACAGCACCAGTGCGCGCGAACCTTCGACGAAGGCACGCTGGGTCAGCAGCATGCGGCGCACGTCCGGCTGCACCAGCAGGTTGTCGGCCGGCTTGTCCGGGAATTTCGGGCCGGACAGCGCGCGCGACTGCAGCCGCTCGCGCGCGTAGTTGAGGCTGTTCTGCAGCGCCCGCTCGGCCAGCGCCAGGCCCTGCACGCCGACCGACAGGCGCGCCGCATTCATCATGGTGAACATCGCGGCGAGGCCCTTGTGCGGCTTGCCGATCAGGTAGCCCTCGGCGCCGTCGAAGTTCATCACGCAGGTGGAGCAGGCGTGGATGCCCATCTTGTGCTCGATCGCGCCGGCGGCCACCGTGTTGCGCGCGCCCAGCGAGCCGTCCGCGTTGACCTTGAACTTGGGCACGATGAACATCGAGATGCCGCGGCTGCCTTCCGGCGCGTCCGGCAGGCGCGCCAGCACCAGGTGCACGATGTTCTCGGCCAGGTCGTGCTCGCCGGCGCTGATGAAGATCTTGGTGCCGCTGAGCTTGTACACCGAATGACCGTCCGCGTCCGCCGTGCCCGGCTCGGCGCGGGTCTTCAGCAGGCCGAGGTCGGAGCCGGCCTGCGGCTCGGTCAGGCACATGGTGCCGGTCCAGCGGCCTTCCACGATCGGCTTCATGAAGCGCTGGCGCTGCCACTCCTCGCCGTGCTGCTCCATCGCGTGGGTGGCGCCTTCGGACAGCAGCGGGTACAGGCTCCAGGCCAGGTTGCCGGACTGGAAGATCTCGGTGGTGGCGGTGCCGAGCACGCCGGGCAGCGCCTGGCCGCCGTAGACCTCGGGGTTGGTCAGGCCGGTCCAGCCGCCTTCGGTGAAGGCCTTGAACGCTTCCTTGAAGCCCTTCGGCGTGGTCACCGTCTGGCTGGCCTTGTCGTAGCGGCAGCCCTCCGCGTCGGCGGGCGCGTTGGTCGGCGCCAGCAGCTGCTCGCTGAGGCGGCCGGCTTCCTCCAGCACGGCGTCGAACAGGTCGCGGCTGTGGGCCTCGCCGCCCTGCAGCGCGGTGAGGGTCGGCTCCGCGTTCAGCACGTCGAACAGGGCGAAGCGCAGGTCGTCGAGGGGGGCCTTGTAAGCAGTCATGGTGGTTCCTTCGGTGGAAAGCGGGGACGTCTAGCGGTAGGTGTCGGGGATGCCCGGCACCGGCGAGATCCAGTCGTTGCCGTTGAAGTCGAACGAGCGCGGCTTGGCTTCCTGCTCGGGCTTGGCGCTGGTGCTGCCGCTGATGCGATAGGCCAGTGCCCCGGCGCTGCCCCTGGCGGCGATCGCCTGCAGCGCCTGGCTCATCGCCGCCGTGGGCAGCACGTTGAGCTGGATCACGTCGCCGGCAAGCTCGGGAATGTCGCGCTCGAAGCTGGCGTGCAGCCGCACCGGCACCAGCTCGGCCACCTGCAGCTGGCCGTCCAGCGAGGTGAAGTCCATCCCGGCGTAGCTGTTGTTCTGGATGCGCACGGTCAGCCGCCACTGACCGTCCGGCAGCACCACCAGTTGCTGGATGCTCAGGGTCGGCGGGTACACGCTCTTCTTCGCCGGACCACAGGCGGCCAAGCCCAGCAGCAAGACGGGGATGATCCAGCGCAGCAGACGCATGGGGACTCTCCAAACGATCGTTTGAATGTTGATTCTAACCGCGATTGAGGGGGTTGGCGCCAGTGGTGGCGAATGATCGCCGGTGGCAGCGGCGTGGAGCCGCCAGGCAGGTCGGCCGGTGCCCGCGAAACCTTCGGCAGGCGCAAACCGGACTTTGGTGCGGAGGGCCGGCGAAGGTTTCGCGGGTACCGGCAAACGGGCATCATCGACTTTTCATCCTTCATCCGCAGGGCTTCCATCGCATGTCACGACGCTTTGTTGCACGCCGCTCGCCGATCCACGGCAATGGCGTGTTCGCCACTGCCCCGATCGCCAAAGGGGAGCAGATCATCGAGTACAAGGGCAAGTTGATGAGCCACGCCGAAGCGGACGACTTGTACGGCGACGGCGGCGAGACCGGCCACACCTTCCTGTTCACGCTCAACGACGACTACATCGTCGACGCCAACCAGGGCGGCAACAGCGCGCGCTGGATCAACCACAGCTGTGCGCCAAATTGCCGCGCCGTGGTCGAGGAGAGCGCCAGCGGCGACCCGCGGCGGGATCGCGTACTGATCGAGGCGATCCGCGCCATCAAGCCGGGCGAGGAGCTCACCTACGATTACGGCATCGTGCTCGACGTGCCGCACACCGCACGCCTGAAGAAGCTGTGGAAGTGCCTGTGCGGCTCGCCGAAATGCACCGGTACGCTGCTCAAGCCGAAGCGGTAGTCAACGGCCGAAATTCGCTTCTATACTCGCCGGCATTGCCCGCCATGGGGGAGGGCAGTCAGGGACAGCGACAAGGGGAAGGAAGCGATGGAAACCAATCCGTATGCCGCGCCGGCGGCCGTGGTCGACGATGTGGCCGCGTGGGATGCGTACGACCTGGAAAACCGCAAGGCCGGGCGCGGCAAGCGCCTGGGCGCGGCGCTGCTGGACGGGCTGGTCAACGTGATCTGGCTGGCTCCGGTGCTCTGGGCCGCCACCATGGCCGGGCCGGTCAGGCAGGGACTCAAGCCTGCCGCGCCGATGGTGGGGCTGATGCTGCTCGGTATGGCATTGATGCTCGGCGTGCTGGTGGTGAACTGCCTGATGCTGCACCGTAGCGGGCAGACCGTCGGCAAGCGCGCGGTGGACATCGCGGTGGTGCGCACCGACGGCAGCCGCGTCAGCCTGCCGCGCTACATCTTCCTGCGGGTGCTGCCGGTGAGCCTGATCGGCGTGATCCCGTTGGTGGGCAAGTTGATCGGCCTGGTCGATCCGCTGCTGATCTTCGGCAAGGAGCGCCGCTGCCTGCACGACCTGATCGCCGACACCATCGTCGTCGACGTCTGATGATCGACACCGTGCGCGAAATCGAGACGCCCGAAGGCGTCTCGCTGCGCCTGCGTGCGGCCGGCGCGTTGCCGCGCGCACAGGCGTGGATGGTCGACCTGCTGCTGCGCCTGCTGGTGCTGTTCGTCGCAATGATCCCGCTGGCGCTGTTCGGCAAGGGCGGCAACGGGCTGGCCATGCTGCTGATGTTCGCGCTGCTGTGGGCGTACTCGGTGGCGTGCGAGGTGTGGCTGGATGGGCAGACCCTGGGCAAACGCGCGCTGGGCCTGCGCGTGGTCAAGGCCGACGGCACGCCGGTGACCTGGCTGCCGTCGGTGGTGCGCAATCTGCTGCGTGTGGTGGACGCGCTGCCGGGCGTGTACGGCGTGGGCCTGGCCAGCACGCTGATCGACCCGCATGCGCGCCGGCTCGGCGACATCGTGGCGGGCACCATGGTGATCCACGCACAGGAACTACCGGCCGGCCAGCAGGTACCGGCGCTGCCGGCGATACCGTTGCCGCTGGTGCTGGCGGCCGACGAACAGGTCGCGTTGGTGGAGTACGCCGAGCGCGCCGGGCAGCTCACCGTGCAACGGCAGGAAGAACTGGCGAACCTGCTCGCGCCGCTGATCGGGCGAAACGACACTGCGGCGATACGGCAACTGGTCGCGCACGCCAACTGGCTGCTGGGGCGGGCATGAAGCAGGAACGCTTCGTCGCCCTGCACGGCCGCGAGTGGGACGGTCTGCAGTCGTGGCTGAACGCGCTGGACCGCCAGCCGAAGCGCACCCTGCGGCAGGAACCGGCGCTGGAGTTTCCGCAGTCCTACCGGCGTGTGTGCCACCACCTGGCGCTGGCGCGTGGGCGCGGCTACAGCCACGAGGTTACCGAGCGGCTGCAGCGGCTGGTGCAGCAGGGGCATCGCGTGCTGTACCGGCCGCCGGCGCCGCGCTGGCACCGCGTGGCGGCTTTCCTGGTGGCGGGCTTCCCGCGCCTGGTGCGCGCGCAGTGGCGCTGCATGGCGCTGGCGGCGGCGCTGTTCTACCTGCCGGCATTGTGCCTGCTGGTGCTGCTGCAACTGCGCCCGGAGCTGGCGCACACGCTGTTCAGCAGCACGCAGCTGGTGCAGTTCGAGAAGATGTACGACCCGGCCAACGCGCACATCGGCCGCAGCAGCGGCACCGACCTGCAGATGTTCGGCTACTACGTGATGAACAACGTCAGCATCGCGTTCCGCACGTTCGCCTCGGGCCTGGTCTTCGGCGTCGGCGCGATCTACGTGCTGGGCGCCAACGGCGTGCTGATCGGCGGCATCGCCGGGCACCTCACCGCGATCGGCTACGGCGGCCCGTTCTGGCGCTTCGTGGTGGGCCATTCGGCGTTCGAGCTGAGCGCGCTGGTGATCGCCGGCGGCGCCGGCCTGCAGCTCGGCCTGACCCTGCTGGCGCCGGGCCGGCAGCGGCGCGGCCCGGCACTGGTCGCGGCCGGCTGGGTCGGCGCGCAGCTGGCGCTGGGCGCGTTCGCGATGCTGCTGGTGGCGGCCTTCATCGAGGCGTACTGGTCATCGATCGCGGCGTTGCCGGACGCGCTGAAGTTCGGCAGCGGCGCGCTGATGTGGCTGCTGGTGCTGGGCTGGCTGTGGCGCGGCGGCAGGGCAGACACGCATGGAGCTTGAACGGATCAGCGTGGTGCTGCGACCGCGCACGCCGCGCGAGGCGCTGGACCTGGGCGCCGCGATGCTGCGCGCGAATGCGGCGGCGGTGTGGTCGGCGTGGTTCGCCTTCACGCTGCCGGTGTTCGTGCTGTGCAATGCGCTGGGCGTGCTGCTGGGGTGGCCGTGGCTGGGCCTGCTGCTGGTGTGGTGGCTGAAGCCGCTGTTCGACCGCTTGCCGCTGTACGTCCTGTCGCGCGCGGTGTTCGACCGCGCACCAGGCTGGCGCGAAACCCTGCGCGGCCAGCGCCAGTGGAGCTGGCGCAGCACGCTGGCCGCGCTGAGCTGGCTGCGCGTCGACAGCAGCCGCGCGCTGCGCCTGCCGCTGGAGCTGCTCGAAGGCGCGCCGCGCCAGCAGCGTGCCGCGCGCTGGAAGGTGCTGCGCCGGCGCATCGTGGGCGAGACCAGTCTGCTCACCTATGGCTGCCTGCAGTTCGAGCTGGTGCTGTTCCTGAGCTTCTGGCTGTTCGCGCTGCTGCTGATTCCGCACGAGTGGCGGCCCGAATCGCTGGCCAGTTTCTTCCGCGACGACGTGCACGTCGCCGCCACGCCGTGGATCCTCGCGGCTGCGACGGTGGCCTACCTGGCGATGAGCGCGATCGAGCCGCTGTACGTGGCCTGCGGTTTCGCGCTGTACCTGAACCGGCGCACCCAGCTGGAAGCGTGGGACATCGACCTGGCGTTCCGCCGCCTGCGCGCGCGCCTGCAGGGGCTGGGCAAGCTGCTCGGCGTGCTGCTGCTGTGCGCCGGCGCGTTGCCGCTGTCCGTGCGGGCGGCAACCGCGACCGTGGACGTGCCGAAGCCGGTGGCCAGCAACCTCGACCAGGTGTTCGGGCAACCGGCTGGCGTGGATCGACGCTTCGCCGAGGCCGCCGCCGAGGTCTACCGCGACCCGCGTTTCGGCGGCGAGCGCAAGCTGCGTCGCTGGACCTTCAAGTACGCCTCGGAACCGGCCGCGCGCGCGCAGCCGCTGTCGTTCCCGCTGCTGGCCCGCGTGCTGGCGGTGGTGTTCAAGGTCTTGCTGTGGCTGCTGCTGATCAGTGCCGTCGGCGCGCTGGCGTGGTTTGCCTGGCGCTGGCGCGGGCGGCTGCTGCCGGCGGCGGACGAGCCGTTGCCGGCGCTGGCGCAAAGCCTGCAGGCGAATGCCGCGAGCGCGGCGCCGCTGCCGGTCGACCTCGCCGGCGCGACCCGCGCGCTGTGGCAGGCGCGGCAGCGCCGCGAGGCGCTGGCGCTGCTGTATCGCGGCTGCGTGGAACACACCGCGCAGCTGCTGCGGCTGCCGCCGGCGGCGGAGGCGACCGAGGCGGACTGGCTGCGCCAGGCCACGGCCATCGCCGACCCCGCCCGTGCGCAACGCGTGGTGGCGATCGTGCGCGCCTGGCAGTTCGCCGCGTATGCCGGGCGCTACCCGGACGACGCCGCGATCGAACAGCTGCTGAGCGGCTGGCCGGCGCAGGCGGGGGCGTCGGCATGAACCGGCGGGCGCTGCTGCTGCCGGGTCTGCTGGTGCTGGGTGCCGCGTTGCTGGTGGCGGGCTTCTTCGCCACCTTCGAGCGCAAGGACGTCACCGAGCCGGTGGCCGCCCATGGCGAGGCACGCTACAACCGCTTCTTCGCGCTGGAGCAGACGCTGCGCCGGGTGGGCGAGCCGGTGATCTCGCTGACCACGCTGGACCCGAAAAAAATGCCGCTGACCTCCGGCGCCACCCTGCTGCTCGGCGCCGAGGCGGCGCGGGTCGATGCCGACGATGCCGCGCGGATCGCCGCGTTCGTGCGCAGCGGCGGCCATCTGCTGCTGTCGCCGGGGGCCGCCGCGACGGCGCGCATGCCGCTGTTCGAGGCGCTGGGCCTGCTCGATCCGCGCCCGGCGGAACATGCCTGCAGCCTGCTGCGCGCCACCGCCGCGAACGAGAAGGAGGGCGTGCTGCTTTGTGGCCACCGCTTCCGCCTGCAGCCGGGCGTGCCTGTGGATGCGGCGATCGGCGACGCGCAAGGTGGCTACCTGTTCGCGCGCACCCGGCTGGGCCAGGGCACGGTCAGCCTGCTCGCCGGCTTCGACGCGCTCTCGCGCAACCAGCTGAAGCAGGCCGCCGCGCAGCAGTTCGCCTGGCAGCTGCTCGCGCCGAACCGCGGGCGCGGCGTGGTCTACCTGGTCTACGCGCTGGACGGCCCGGCCTTCCTCGCGTGGCTGACGATCGAGGGCTGGCCCGCGTTGCTGGCGCTGGCCGTGTTGCTGGCCGCGTGGATGGCGATGCGCAGCGCGCGGCTGGGTCCGCTGATGCCGGCGCCGGCCTTGCATCGGCGCGCGCTGCTCGAACACGTGCAAGCCGCCGGCGAGTTCCTGTATCGCCGCGACGGCGGACGCAGCCTGCACCGGCTGGCCTGCGAGACCGTGCTGGCGCGCCTGCGTCGGCGCGACCCCGCCTGCGCGATGCTCAACGGCGATGCCCTTTACGCACGCCTGGCCGAACGCGGCGAGCTCGACGCCGCGCAGGTCGCGCAGGCCTTCCAGTCACCCGCGAACGCGCCGGCGTTCCGCGCTTCCATCACCACCCTGGCCCGACTCAGGAGCCGCCCATGAGCACCGAAACCCTCGCCGCCCCGGCCATGCCGCCGGCACCGCAGTCGATCGCCGAACTCGGCGAGCACGCCCGCGCCCTGCGCACGCAGGTGGCGCGCGCCTTCATCGGCCAGACCGAGGTGTTCGAGCAGGTGCTGCTGGCCCTGCTGGCCTCCGGCCACGTGCTGATCGAAGGCGTGCCCGGGCTGGGCAAGACGCTCCTGGTGCGCGCGCTGGCCGCGTCGGTCGGCTGCAGCTTCGGCCGCGTGCAGTTCACCCCCGACCTGATGCCGGCCGACGTCACCGGCCACGCGATCTACGATCCGAAAACCGAGGCCTTCAAGATCCGCCGCGGCCCGGTGTTCGCCAACCTGCTGCTGGCCGACGAGATCAACCGCGCGCCGGCGAAGACCCAGGCCGCGCTGCTCGAATCGATGCAGGAAGGGCAGGTGACCATCGAGGGTCGCCGCTTCCCGTTGCCGGCGCCGTTCATGGTGGTGGCCACGCAGAACCCGATCGAGCAGGAAGGCACCTATCCGCTGCCCGAGGCGCAGCTTGACCGCTTCCTGATCAAGGTGACCATCGGCTACCCCACGCTGGACGACGAGCGCCGCATGGTCGCCGGCGTGGTCAACGGCAAGATCGCCTCCGACCTCGACGTGGCGCAGGTGAAGCCGGTGCTGGGCCAGGCCGAGCTGGTGGCACTGCAGCAGGGCGTCGCGGCGATCCGCATGGATGCGGCGGTGACCGACTATGCCGTGCGCATCGTGCGCGGCACGCGCGAATGGCCGGGCGTGATCGGCGGCGCCGGTCCGCGCGGCGGCCTGGCGCTGGCGCGGCTGGCGCGCGCGCAAGCGGCGGTGGACGGGCGCGATTTCGTCACTCCGGACGACGTGCGCGCGGTGGCACTGCCGGCCTTGCGCCACCGCCTGCTGCTGGCGCCGGAAGCGCTGCTCGAACGCCAGCGCCCCGATGACGTGCTCAAGGCGCTGCTGCACAAGGTGCCGGCGCCGCGCCAGTGACCGATCACTTCCGCCAACCGTTCGCCCCCTGTAGGAGCGCACTTCGTGCGCGATGCTCGTCGTCACGCCACGCAAAAGCATCGCGCACGACCGCAGGAAGTTCCTTGTGGACAGGGTGCGCTCCTACCGGTGCGATAGGGGATTGCTGATGCGACCCGCGCCCGCGCTGCTGTGGCTGCTGCTCGGCTGGACTGCGCTCGGCGTGCTGGCCAGCCTCGGCTGGCTGCCGCTCGCGGCGTGGCTGGCCGGCGGCGGCGCGGTCGCACTGCTGGCGCTCATCGATGGCTGGCGCCTGCGGCGGATGCCGTCGCCCAGCGTGCAGCGCGAGCTGGCGCCGGTGCTGCCGCTGGGGCCGGAAGCACGCGTGGGCCTGCGTCTGCGTGGCACGGCCCGGCGCGCACAGAAGCTGCACCTGCACGACCTGCATCCGGGCGGCTGGGCGGTGCGCGGCATGCCGCGCAGCGTGACGCTGCCGCCGGGCAGCGACGTGCTGCTCGACTACGCGGTCACCCCCGACGCGCGCGGTCAGTTCAGCTTCGATGGCTGCCACGTGCAACTGCGTTCGCCGTGGCATTGCTGGAGCGCACGCCGCGTGCTCGGTGCGGCGTCGACGGTGCGCGTGTATCCGAACTTCGCCGCGCTGGCCGAGCTGGCTGGGCTCAGCGTGGAGCTGGCCTCGCGCAGCGTCGGTGCGCGGCTGCAGCGGCGCCGCGGCGAAGGCACCGAATTCCAGGAACTGCGCGACTACCGCGTCGGCGACAGCCTGCGCAAGATCGACTGGAAGGCCACCGCGCGCAGCAGCCGGTTGATCTCGCGCGAGTACCGCGACGAGCGCAACCAGCAGGTCGTGCTGATGCTCGACTGCGGCCGCCGCATGCTGGCGCAGGACGACCAGCTGGCGCACTTCGACCACGTATTGAATGCCTCGCTGGCACTGGCCAGCATCGCGCTGCGCCAGGGCGACGCGGTCGGCCTGCTGGCCTGCACCGGCCAGCAGCAGCGCTGGCTGCCGCCGCAGCAGGGCAGCGGCGGCATGGACATGCTGCTCGGCGCCGGCTACGACCTGCAGCCGATGCCGCTGGCCACCGACTACCTCGCCGCCGCCAGCGCACTGCAGGCGCACCAGCAGCGCCGCGCACTGGTGGTGCTGATCACCAACGTGCGCGACGAGGACGACGTGGAACTGCGCATGGCCGTGACCATGTTGTCCAAACGCCACCTGGTGATGCTGGTCAGCCTGCGCGAACTCGCCCTCGACCGCGCCGCCGCCGAACCCGGCGACGAACTGGAAAGCGGCATCCGCAGTGCCGCCGCCATGCACTACCTGGCCGAGCGCGAACGCGTGCACGAAGCGCTGCGCCGCGAAGGCGTGAACACGCTCGACGTGCGCTGCAGTGAACTGTCCGGCGCGCTGATCGAGCGGTACCTGGCGATCAAGCGGGGGAGCCGGTTGTAGGGGTGGCTCGCGCGAGCGTGGGGCATGATCCACGTAAAGGGGACGGAGGTAATTAAATCGGGATAATTACCTCCGTCCCCTTTGTGCTAGCCGAACGCGAACGCGTGCACGAGGCGCTGCGGCGCGAAGGCGTTAACACGCTGGACGTGCGTTGCAGCGAACTCTCCGGCGCGCTGATCGAGCGGTATATGGCGATCGAGCGGGGGAATCGGTTGTAGGGTCGGGCCGGTCGGCGCGAGGGCAGGGTGCGATTCGTTTGTCGCTGTGGGTTTCGGGTGGGAGGATCGTTGCGTGGTCGGTGCCACCGCATGAGGAAAGATGGAGGGATCAGACGGCAGGATTAGGCGGCACGATCAGAGTTCATTCAACAACCGAATTTAAGTTAACTCCGGCGTTGGGTGGCAAGATGGTTCAGGTTCACTGGCCGTGTATCAAGACATGAACCTTATCCTCTTTTCTGCGCGCACCATTTTTTGTGAAAGACAACCAAGGACACATACATGAAAATTAGGTGGCTGTTTCTTCCAATTCTCCTCATCTCCGGGTGCGCTACAGTACCACCCAGCAAAGACGTTATGAGCAGTTTGGCACGTGCCAACCCGGTTCCCTTGATGGCGATAAAACTTCAGAGCGGTGCACCATTACTAAGTACGCATCCCATTGAGGGTGACCTAGGTCCAGGTGCACCAGTCGTGGAGTTAATGCAGGGCAATTCTTATTACCGTCTGTATCGCCTGTCGCCCGTGAACGGTACTCTTCATCTGACCTGATTAGCGACGACGCTCAGCCATGAAAATTGTCGACGGCGCGCAATTTCGTCTCTGGCCAAGGCTTGCACAGGGTCATGGCGCGCGCCAGTC
>NZ_AXBJ01000039.1:0-16300 GCF_000473345.1 Rhodanobacter sp. OR87 | reverse complement strand
GCGCCGCCGTCAGCGTCGTCTTGCCGTGATCCACGTGACCAATCGTGCCGACGTTGACGTGCGGCTTGGTGCGTTCGAATTTACCCTTTGCCATGACTCTGACCTCTAGAAAGAACCAATCAATTAGCGCGGCCGCGGGGCCGCTCTTCGATTTTCGCGATCAGGGATCGATCGCACTAATTAAGCGTGGGAAAGCCGGCCCGGTCAGGCCTTCTTCATGACCTGTTCGGCGATGTTGTTCGGCGCTTCGGCATAGTGGTCGAATTCCATCGTGAAGGTGGCGCGGCCCTGGGTCAGCGAGCGGATCGTCGTCGCATAACCGAACATCTCGCCCAGCGGGACCATTGCGTCGATGGTCTTGCCCGAGGGCGTGTCGTCCTGACCCTGGAGCAGGCCGCGACGACGGCTCATGTCACCCATCACGTCACCGACGTACTCTTCCGGGGTCACCACCTCGACCTTCATGATTGGCTCGAGCAGCACCGGGTTCGCCTTGGCGAAGCCCTGCTTGAATGCCATCGAAGCAGCCAGCTTGAACGCCATTTCGGACGAGTCGACATCGTGGTACGAACCGAACACCAGTTTGACCTTCACGCCCACCACCGGGAAGCCGGCCAGCGGACCGCTGGTGATGGTCTCGCGCAGGCCCTTCTCGACCGACGGGATGAATTCCTTCGGGATCACGCCGCCGGTGATGTCGTTGATGAAGAGGAAGTCGTCCTTCACGTTCGGATCGGCACGGTCGGCGTCGGTCATCGGCGACAGCTCGATCACGACGTGACCGTACTGGCCCTTGCCGCCCGACTGCTTGGCGTGCTTGTAGTCAGACTTGACATCCGAAGCACGAATCGTCTCGCGATAGGCCACCTGCGGCTTGCCGACATTGGCCTCGACGTTGAACTCGCGACGCATGCGGTCGACCAGGATGTCCAGGTGCAACTCGCCCATGCCCGAGATGATCGTCTGACCCGACTCCTCGTCCGTGCGCACGCGGAACGACGGATCTTCCGCGGCCAGACGACCGAGCGCGATGCCCATCTTCTCCTGGTCCGACTTGGTCTTCGGCTCGACCGCCATCGAAATCACCGGCTCCGGGAACGTCATCCGCTCCAGGGTGATCACGTGATCCTGCGCGCACAGCGTGTCGCCGGTCGTCACGTCCTTCAAGCCGACCGCGGCGGCGATGTCGCCGGCACGCACTTCCTTCAGTTCCTGACGCTCGTTCGCGTGCATCTGCAGGATGCGGCCGATGCGCTCCTTCTTGCTCTTGATCGGGTTGTACACGGCGTCGCCGGAGTTCAGCGTGCCCGAGTAGACGCGGAAGAACGTCAGCGAGCCGACGAACGGGTCGGTCATGATCTTGAACGCCAGCGCGGAGAACGGCGCGGCGTCATCGGCCTTGCGCGTGGCTTCGTGTTCGTTCTCGTCGACACCGGCGACCGGCGGGCGATCGGCAGGCGACGGCAGCAGCTGGACCACGGCGTCGAGCATCGCCTGGACGCCCTTGTTCTTGAACGCCGTGCCACAGAATACCGGGATGATCTCGTTCGCGAGCGTGCGCTGGCGCAGACCGGCAATGATCTCCTCCTCGCTGAGGTCGCCGCCCTCGAGATACTTGTTCATCAGCTCCTCGGTGGCCTCGGCAGCCGACTCCACCATGAAGCTGCGCGCCTCGGCGGCCTTGTCGGCCAGATTCGCCGGGATCTCCTGGTACTCGAACTTCATGCCCTGGGACTCCATGTCCCAGATGATCGCCTTCATCTTGAGCAGGTCGACCACGCCCGCGAAGTTGTCCTCGGCGCCGATCGGCACCTGCATCGGCACCGGATGGGCACCCAGGCGAGCCTTCAGCTGCTCGATCACCTTGCTGAAGTTCGCGCCGGTGCGATCCATCTTGTTGACGAAGGCAAGGCGCGGGACCTTGTACTTGTTGGCCTGGCGCCACACGGTCTCGGACTGCGGCTGCACGCCACCAACCGCGCACAACACGAATACCGCGCCATCAAGCACGCGCAGCGAACGCTCGACCTCGATGGTGAAGTCCACGTGTCCCGGGGTGTCGATGATGTTGAAGCGGTGCTCGGGCATGGAACGATCCATGCCTTTCCAGAACGCCGTCGTGGCCGCCGACGTGATGGTAATGCCGCGCTCCTGCTCCTGCTCCATCCAGTCCATCGTGGCCGCACCGTCGTGCACTTCGCCGATCTTGTGGCTGACGCCGGTGTAGAACAGGATGCGCTCCGTGGTGGTGGTCTTGCCGGCATCGATGTGAGCCATGATGCCAAAGTTGCGGTAGCGCTCGATGGGAGTGGTGCGTGCCATGGATATTTACCTTTGCCGGGCAACCCTGCCCTGTTTCGAAAACGACCGTCCGGGTCGCGCTTCTATTTAGGAGTCTGCCAGGATGGCGGAGCCGCCTCGCCATCAGCGACGACGGCAAGGACCCGACCCACTTACCACCTGTAGTGCGAGAAGGCCTTGTTGGCCTCTGCCATGCGGTGCGTTTCCTCGCGCTTCTTGGCGGCGCCGCCGCGGCTTTCCGAAGCTTCCAGCAATTCGGCAGCCAGCTTGCGCGGCATCGAGGTTTCGCCGCGCTTGCGGGCAGCGTCGATGACCCAGCGCATCGCCAGCGCCATGCGGCGACCCGGACGCACTTCGACCGGCACCTGGTAGGTCGCGCCGCCGACACGGCGAGACTTCACCTCGACCGCCGGAGCGATGTTGTTCAGCGCTTTCTCGACCAGCGCCACCGGCTCGGCATTCTTCTCGCCGATATGCTGCAGCGCACCGTAGACGATGCTCTCGGCGACCGATTTCTTGCCGCTCTTCATCACCATGTTGATGAAACGGGCGATCAGCTGACTGCCATGCTTGGGATCCGGCAGAACCAGACGGGCGGGATGTGAACCTTTGCGCGACATGTTTTTTGTCCGTTATTTTTGCGGGCATTCCTGCCCACCGGAAAAGCGACCACCCTGGCCGCACTGTTGTATTTCTTGCAGGCACCATGCCTGCCGAGCAAAAGCGACCGTCCGTGGCCGCACTCTTCGAGTAAGTAAGCCGCCGTTACTTCTTCGGGCGCTTGGCGCCGTACTTCGAGCGCGACTGGCGACGCTTGGTGACGCCGGCGCAATCGAGGCTGCCGCGTACCGTGTGGTAGCGCACGCCCGGCAAGTCCTTGACGCGGCCGCCGCGGATCAGCACCACCGAGTGCTCCTGCAGGTTGTGGCCTTCGCCACCGATGTAGCTGATGACCTCGAAGCCGTTGGTCAGGCGCACCTTGGCAACCTTGCGCAGGGCCGAGTTCGGCTTCTTCGGAGTGGTCGTGTAAACGCGCGTGCAGACGCCACGACGCTGCGGGCTGCTCTGCAGTGCAGGCGACCCACTCTTGTAGGTCTTGGGGCTGCGGTTTTTGCGCACCAACTGGTTGACTGTCGTCATGCGAAGCTGTTCCTGAAAACATAAAGGCAGCCCGAATAAGCTCGGTCTGCCAAGAAGCGGGAATTTAACATGAGCGGCCCGCCATAGGCAAGCCAGCGCTCAGCCGTCCTGGACCCGAACACGAGGTGCGTCCCTGCACCTCATTTCGTATGTCAGCGAGCAAGATCCCGAACGGATTTACTCGACACCGTTTTCACCACCGGCCGAAGCCTCGGCGAACGAGACTGCAGGCGTGGAGCCGGAAAGAGTCTCCAGCTCCGTGGCGGTCAAACCGCCCTGGCGACGACGCGATGCGTGGTATGCCAGACCCGTACCTGCCGGAATAAGACGGCCGACAATAACATTTTCCTTCAGGCCACGCAAGCTGTCGCGGGTGCCGCGAACCGCCGCCTCGGTAAGGACGCGGGTAGTTTCCTGGAACGAGGCTGCCGAGATGAACGACTCGGTCGCCAGCGACGCCTTGGTGATGCCCAACAGCACCGACTGGTAATCCGCCGGACGCTCGCCCTTGGCGGTCGCCCGCTCGTTCTCGCCGTTGATCCGCACGCGCTCGACCTGCTCGCCGCGCAGGTAGTGGCTGTCGCCCGGCTCGACGATTTCGACCTTGCGCAGCATCTGGCGAATGATCGCCTCGATGTGTTTGTCGTTGATCTTCACGCCCTGCAGGCGGTACACGTCCTGGATTTCCTTGACCAGGTAGGTGGCCAGCGGCTCCACGCCGAGCAGGCGCAGGATGTCATGCGGATTCGGCTCGCCGTCGACGACGGTCTCGCCCTTCTCCACATGCTCGCCCTCGAACACGATGACCTGACGCCACTTCGGAATCAGCTCCTCGTGCTCGTTGCCGTCGGCGTCCTTGATGATCAGGCGCTGCTTGCCCTTGGTGTCCTTGCCGAAGCTGACGATGCCGGAGCGCTCGGCCAGGATTGCCGGCTCCTTCGGCTTGCGTGCCTCGAACAGGTCGGCCACGCGCGGCAGACCGCCGGTGATGTCGCGGGTCTTGGAGGTTTCCTGTGGAATGCGCGCGATCACGTCGCCTACGCCCACTTCCGCGCCGTTCTGGATCGACACGATCGCACCGGCCGGCAGGAAGTACTGCGCGGCAATGTCGGTGCCCGGCAGCTTCAGCTCGCGGCCCTTGGCATCTTCCAGACGTACGATCGGACGCAGGTCCTTCGCCTGCGCGCCGCGACGCTTCGGATCGGTGACCACCGCCGACTCCAGACCGGTCAGCTCGTCGGTCTGGCTCTGCACGGTGACACCATCGAGGAAGTCGATGAAGCGCACCACGCCGGCCACCTCGGTGACGATCGGATGGGTATGCGGATCCCAGTTCGCCACGGTCTGGCCCGGCTTGACCGGGGCGCCATCCTTGACCGCGATGACGGCGCCGTACGGCACCTTGTAGCGCTCGCGCTCGCGACCGCTGGCGTCGATCACGCTCAGTTCGCCCGAGCGCGACACCGCCACCAGGTTGCCCTGCTTGTGCTGCACCGACTTCAGATTGTTGAACTTCAGCGAACCGGTGGTCTTCACCGTCACGTTGTCCACCGCCGCCGCGCGCGAAGCCGCGCCGCCGATGTGGAAGGTACGCATGGTCAGCTGGGTGCCTGGCTCGCCGATCGACTGCGCGGCGACCACGCCCACGGCCTCGCCCATGTTGACCAGGTGGCCACGGGCCAGGTCGCGGCCGTAGCACAGCTTGCACACGCCGTGGATGGCTTCGCAGGTGATCGGCGAACGTACCTTGACGATCTGCACGCCGGCCTTGTCGAGCTTCTCGACCAGGGCTTCGTTGAGCAGGGTGTCGCGGGTGACGATCGGCCGGTCATCGTCGCCCGGGGCGTAGACGTCCTCGACCACCACGCGGCCGAGTACGCGGTCGCGCAACGGCTCGACCACATCGCCACCCTCGACGATCGGCTGCATGGTGACACCGTCCTCGGTGCCGCAGTCGTCCATCGTGATGACTACGTCCTGCGCCACGTCCACCAGGCGGCGGGTCAGGTAACCGGAATTGGCGGTCTTCAGCGCGGTATCCGCCAGACCCTTGCGGGCGCCGTGGGTCGAGTTGAAGTACTGCAGCACGTTCAGGCCTTCGCGGAAGTTGGCCTTGATCGGGGTCTCGATGATCGAGCCGTCCGGCCGCGCCATCAGGCCGCGCATGCCGGCCAGCTGGCGGATCTGCGCTACCGAGCCGCGCGCGCCGGAGTCGGCCATGATGTACAGCGAGTTCATCGACTTCTGGCTGACCGTCTTGCCCTCGGCATCGACGACCTTCTCGGTGCCGATGCCGTCGATCATCGCCTTGGCCACCTGCTCGCTGGTGCGCGACCAGATGTCGACCACCTTGTTGTAACGCTCGCCGGCGGTGACCAGGCCCGACTGGTATTGCTGCTGGATCTCGACGACTTCCTTCTCGGCTTCGTCGAGGATAGTCTTCTTCTCGGCCGGGATCAGCATGTCATCGATGCCGATCGAGATGCCCGCGCGGGTGGCGAACCGGTAGCCGGTGTACATCAGCTTGTCGGCGAACACCACCGTTTCCTTCAGGCCCAGCAAACGGTAGCTGGAGTTGATCAGGCGCGAGATGTTCTTCTTGGTCAGCTCGGTATTGGCCAGCTCGAACGGCAGGCCCTCCGGCAGGATTTCGGCCAGCAGCGCACGGCCGACGGTGGTGTCGACGATCTTCGTCTCGTGGGTACGGGCGCCGTCCTCGGCGATATGCACCAGCTTCAGGCGCACCTTGACCCGGGCATGCAGCTCGACCGCACGGTTGTCGTACGCGCGACGCGCCTCGGAAATGCCGGAGAACACCATGCCGGTGCCCTTGGCATTGATCAGCTCGCGGGTCATGTAGTACAGGCCCAGCACCACGTCCTGGGTCGGCACGATGATCGGCTCACCGTTGGCGGGGCTGAGGATGTTGTTGGACGACATCATCAGCGTGCGCGCTTCCAGCTGCGCCTCGATCGACAGCGGCACGTGGACGGCCATCTGGTCGCCGTCGAAGTCGGCGTTGAACGCCGTACAGACCAGCGGATGCAGCTGGATCGCCTTGCCTTCGATCAGCTTCGGCTCGAACGCCTGGATACCCAGACGGTGCAGGGTCGGCGCACGGTTCAGCAGTACCGGATGTTCGCGGATCACCTCTTCGAGGATGTCCCACACCTGGGCCTCTTCGCGCTCGACCAGCTTCTTCGCCGCCTTGATCGTGGTGGCTTCGCCACGCGCCTGCAGCTTGGCGAAGATGAACGGCTTGAACAGCTCCAGCGCCATCTTCTTGGGCAGGCCGCACTGGTGCAGGCGCAGGGTCGGACCGACCACGATCACCGAGCGACCGGAGTAGTCCACGCGCTTGCCGAGCAGGTTCTGGCGGAAGCGGCCCTGCTTGCCCTTGATCATGTCGGCGAGCGATTTCAGCGCGCGCTTGTTGGTGCCGGTGATGGCACGGCCGCGGCGGCCGTTGTCGAGCAGCGCATCGACCGATTCCTGCAGCATGCGCTTCTCGTTGCGCACGATGATGTCGGGCGCATTGAGCTCGAGCAGCCGCTTCAGGCGGTTGTTGCGGTTGATGACGCGACGGTACAGGTCGTTCAGGTCGGAGGTCGCGAAACGGCCCCCGTCCAGCGGCACCAGCGGACGCAGGTCCGGCGGCAGCACGGGAAGAACGGTCAGCACCATCCACTCCGGCTTGTTGCCGGATTCGAGGAACGCCTCGATCAGCTTGACGCGCTTGGTCAGCCGCTTCAGCTTGGTCTCGGAGTTGGTCGAGCCGATCTCTTCCTTCAGGCGGATCACTTCGCCCGGCAGGTCGAGCGATTTCAGCAGGTGGAACACCGCCTCGGCGCCCATCCGCGCGTCGAACTCGTCGCCATGTTCTTCGGTCGCTTCCAGGTACTGGTCTTCGCTGAGCAGCTGGCCGCGCTCCAGCGCGGTCATGCCCGGATCGATCACCACGAAGGCTTCGAAGTACAGGATGCGCTCGATGTCGCGCAGGGTCATGTCCAGCATCAGGCCGATGCGCGAGGGCAGCGACTTCAAGAACCAGATGTGCGCGGTCGGGCTGGCCAGCTCGATGTGGCCCATGCGCTCGCGACGCACCTTGGCCAGGGTGACCTCGGTGCCGCACTTCTCGCAGACCACGCCGCGATGCTTCATGCGCTTGTACTTGCCGCACAGGCACTCGTAGTCCTTCACCGGTCCGAAGATCGCGGCGCAGAACAGGCCGTCACGCTCCGGCTTGAAGGTGCGGTAGTTGATCGTCTCCGGCTTCTTCACTTCGCCGTACGACCACGAGCGGATCAGCTCCGGCGAGGCCAGCGCGATCTTGATCGCATCGAAATCCGGCGTCGCGCGCTGCTGGTTGAACAGATTGAGCAGGTCTTTCATTCGAAATCTCCGGTGACTGCGCGGATCACTTGATCTCTTCCAGATCGATGTCGATGGCGAGCGAGCGGATTTCCTTCACCAGCACGTTGAAGGATTCCGGCATGCCCGCGGACATTTCGTGGTTGCCGTCGACAATGTTCTTGTACATCTGGTTGCGGCCCTGCACGTCGTCGGACTTCACCGTCAGCATTTCCTGCAGGGTGTAGGCCGCGCCGTAGGCTTCCAGCGCCCACACTTCCATCTCGCCGAAGCGCTGGCCGCCGAACTGCGCCTTGCCGCCCAGCGGCTGCTGGGTAACCAGCGAGTACGGGCCGGTGGAGCGCGCGTGCATCTTGTCGTCGACCAGGTGGTTGAGCTTCAGGTAATGCATGTAGCCGACGGTAACCGGGCGATCGAACGCCTCGCCGGTACGGCCGTCGTACAGCGTGGTCTGGCCCGACTCGGGCAGGTCCGCCAGCCTCAGCATCGCCTTGATCTCGGTCTCTTCCGCACCGTCGAACACCGGCGTCGCCATCGGCACGCCTTCCTGCAGGTTGGTGGCGAGCGCGAAGATTTCCTTGTCGGTGAGCGACTTCAGGTCGACGTGCTGCACCGCGCCGGCGACGTGGTTGTTGTAGATCTGGTCGAGGAACTCGCGGATCTTGGCCACCTTCTCCTGCGCTTCGAGCATCTTCTGGATCTTCTTGCCCAGGCCCTTGGCGGCCCAGCCCAGATGCACTTCCAGGATCTGCCCGATGTTCATGCGCGACGGCACGCCCAGCGGGTTCAGCACGATGTCGACCGGCACGCCGTCGGCGGAGTACGGCATGTCCTCCACCGGCACCACGTTCGACACCACGCCCTTGTTGCCGTGGCGACCGGCCATCTTGTCGCCCGGCTGGATGCGGCGCTTCACGGCCAGGAACACCTTGACCATCTTCAGCACGCCCGGTGCGAGGTCGTCGCCCTGGGTGATCTTGCCCTGCTTCTCCTTGAAGCGCTTGTCGAATTCCTCCTTGTGGCGCTTGATCTGGTCGGCGGCGCGCTCGAGGAACTCGGTGACGTCCTCGTCCTTGACGTTGATCTTGAACCAGTCGTCCTTCTTCAGGCCGTCCAGGTAGGCGTCGGTGATCTCGGCGCCACGCTTCAGGCCGCCCGGACCGCTCATCGCGGACTTGCCGACCAGCTGGGTACGCATGCGGCTGTAGATCGCGCCTTCGAGGATGCGGAACTGGTCGTCCAGATCCTTGCGGACCCGCTTGACCTCGGTTTCCTCGATCTGCTTGGCGCGCTTGTCCTTCTCGATGCCGTCGCGGGTGAACACCTGCACGTCGATGACGGTGCCGTCCATGCCCGGCGGCACGCGCAAGGACGAGTCCTTCACGTCGGACGCCTTCTCGCCGAAGATCGCGCGCAGCAGCTTCTCTTCCGGCGTGAGCTGGCTCTCGCCCTTCGGCGTGACCTTGCCGACCATGATGTCGCCGGCCTTCACCTCGGCACCGATGTAGACGATGCCCGACTCGTCCAGCCGCGCCAGCGCCTGCTCGCCCACGTTCGGGATGTCGGCGGTGATTTCCTCGGCGCCCAGCTTGGTGTCGCGCGCGATGCAGGACAGCTCCTCGATGTGGATCGAGGTGTAGCGGTCTTCCTGCACGACGCGCTCGGAGAGCAGGATCGAGTCCTCGAAGTTGTAGCCGTTCCACGGCATGAACGCGATCAGCATGTTCTGGCCGAGCGCGAGCTCGCCCAGGTCGGTCGACGAACCGTCGGCCAGCGTGTCGCCCTTCGCCACCACGTCGCCGACGTTCACCAGCGGGCGCTGGTTGAGGTTGGTGTTCTGGTTGGAGCGGGTGTACTTGGTCAGCGTGTAGATGTCGACGCCGGCGTCGTTGTCGCCGACCTCTTCCTCGTTCACGCGCACCACGATACGCGCCGCATCGACCTGGTCGATCACGCCACCGCGCTTGGCGCTGACGATGACACCGGAGTCGCGCGCCACCGCGCGTTCGATGCCGGTACCCACCAGCGGCGTCTGCGAGCGCAGGGTCGGCACGGCCTGGCGCTGCATGTTCGCGCCCATCAGGGCGCGGTTCGCGTCGTCATGCTCGAGGAACGGCACCAGCGCCGCGGCGACCGACACGGTCTGCATCGGCGAGACGTCCATGTAGTCCACTTCGGAGGCCGGACGCAGCTCGGATTCACCGCGGAAACGGCAGGACACGAAGTCCTCCAGGAACGCGCCGTGCTTGTCCAGCGGCGAGTTCGCCTGCGCGATCACGTGGTCGCCTTCCTCGATCGCCGACAGATAGTCGACCTTGTCGGTGACCTTGCTGTTGGCGACCTTGCGGTACGGCGTCTCGAGGAAGCCGTAGGCATTGGTGCGGGCATACACGGCCAGCGAGTTGATCAGGCCGATGTTCGGGCCTTCCGGGGTCTCGATGGTGCAGACGCGGCCGTAGTGGGTCGGATGCACGTCGCGCA
This sequence comes from Rhodanobacter sp. OR87, assembly GCF_000473345.1. Classification (NCBI taxonomy): domain Bacteria; kingdom Pseudomonadati; phylum Pseudomonadota; class Gammaproteobacteria; order Lysobacterales; family Rhodanobacteraceae; genus Rhodanobacter; species Rhodanobacter sp. OR87. Next base: position 6,007 of record NZ_AXBJ01000039.1, on the reverse strand, counting down.
CTTCGAAGCCGGCGCGTTCGCGGGTCAGGCCGCCCGGCCCGAGCGCGGAGACGCGGCGCTTGTGCGTCACTTCGGACAGCGGGTTGTTCTGGTCCATGAACTGCGACAGCTGCGAGGAGCCGAAGAACTCCTTCACCGCTGCCGCGACCGGCTTGGCGTTGATCAGGTCCTGCGGGGTCAGGCCATCGGCCTCGGCCAGCGACAGACGCTCGCGCACCGCGCGCTCGACGCGCACCAGGCCGATACGGAAGGTGTTCTCGGCCATCTCGCCGACCGAACGCACGCGACGGTTGCCCAGGTGGTCGATGTCGTCGACGGTGCCGTGGCCGTTCTTGATGTCGATCAGCACCTTCAGCACGTCGAGGATGTCGGAGCTTTCGCCCAGTTCCTTGACCATCGCCTGCGACGCATCTTCCTTGCGCTCGCTGAAGTACTTGTGGTCGTACAGCACGCCCGGACCGAGGATGTCCTTGCGGCCCACGCGGCGGTTGAACTTCATCCGGCCCACGCCCGACAGGTCGTAGCGGTCGAAAGTGAAGAACAGGTTGAAGAACAGGTTCTGCGCGGCGTCCTTGGTCGGCGGCTCGCCCGGGCGCATCATGCGATAGATTTCCACCAGCGCCTCCAGCGGCGTCTTGGTGTTGTCGATGCGCAGGGTATGCGAGATGTAGGCGCCGCGATCGAGGTCGTTGACGTACAGCGTGGGCACGATCTCGATGCCGGCCTTGCGGAAGTTCTCCAGTTGTTCGGCGGTGATCTCGTCATTCGCCGAGGCCAGCAGCTCGCCGGTCTTGGCGTCGACGATGTCGGTCGCCACGATGCGGCCTACCGGATAGTCGTCCGGCACTTCCAGCGCGGTGATGTTCTCGGCCGCCAGCTGGCGCACGTGGCGCGCAGTGATGCGCTTGCCGGCTTCCACCAGTACCTTGCCGCCGATCGCCAGGTCGAAGGAGAGCGTCTCGCCGCGCAGGCGCTCGGCGACCAGCTCCAGCGTGGTGCCGCCCTTCTTGCCGAGATGGAACACGTTGTGCTCGAAGAAGATGCCCAGCATCTCCTCGTTGCTGTAGCCGAGCGCGCGCAGCAGCACCGTCACCGGCAGCTTGCGGCGACGGTCGATGCGGGTGAACAGCGCGTCCTTCGGGTCGAACTCGAAGTCCAGCCAGGAGCCGCGGTAGGGAATCACGCGGGCCGAGAACAAGAGCTTGCCCGAGCTGTGCGTCTTGCCGCGGTCGTGGTCGAAGAACACGCCCGGCGAACGATGCAGCTGCGAGACGATCACGCGCTCGGTGCCGTTGATGATGAAGGTGCCGGTGTCGGTCATGAGCGGAATCTCGCCCATGTAGACTTCCTGCTCCTTGATGTACTTGACCACCTTCTTCGAGGCCGGGCTGTCCTTGTCGTAGATGACCAGGCGCACGGTGGTGCGCAGCGGGGCGCCGTAGGTCATGCCGCGGTTGCGGCACTCGCGCTCGTCGAACGCCGGCTCGCCCAGGCGATAGTCGACGTACTCGAGCGCGGCATTGCCCGAATAGCTGGAGATCGGGAACACCGACTTCAACGCGGCATGCAAACCCTTCTCGCCGCGCTGTTTCGGCGCGACGTGCTCCTGCAGGAACTCCCGGTAGGAATCAGTCTGGATGGTCAGCAGGTTCGGCACGCCCAGTACGGGCGGACGCTTGCCAAAATCCTTGCGGATGCGTTTCTTCTCGGTAAACGAGTAGGCCATGATCGGTAGCGCCTCGGTTCGCAGTGACGCCGGTGGTGCACACACCGGCTAAATGAAAAATCAGATGTTCGACAAATCCGCGGATTTGGGAATCGAGAATGGGGAGTCGACCTGCGAATCCCTATTCTCCATTCCCCTTCCCGCCTAAGCAGGCAAAGCCCGGGGGCTCGCGCCCCCAGGCTTGCTTGACGCTAGATCAAACTGACGGCGCGCAAGGGCGCCGATTACTTCAGTTCGACCGTGGCGCCGGCAGCTTCGAGGTCCTTCTTGAACTTCTCGGCATCTTCCTTCGACACGGCTTCCTTCAGGACGCCGCCAGCCTCGGTGAGGTCCTTGGCTTCCTTCAGGCCCAGGCCGGTGATCGCGCGGACAGCCTTGATCACGTCGACCTTCTTGGCGCCGGCGGTCTTCAGGATGACGTCGAACTCGGTCTGCGCTTCGGCGGCCGGGCCGGCAGCGGCCGGGCCTGCGGCAACCATCACCGGGGCGGCGGCGGTCACGCCGAACTTCTCTTCGATGGCCTTCACCAGGTCCATCACTTCCATCAGCGACTTGGCGGCGACGGCTTCAACGATCTGTTCGTTGGTCAGGGACATTGCATTTACCTCTGGAAATGGATTCGATTTGATAGACGATGAACTTAGGCGGGTTCGGCTTCGGCCGGGGCCTCGGCGGCGACTTCGCCACCACCCTGCTTGTCGGCCACGGCCTTGACGACGCGGGCGAACATCGTGGCCGGTTCGGCCAGTACGCGGGCCAGCATGGCCAGCGCCTGTTCGCGGGTCGGCAGCGAGGCCAGCACGTCGACGTGCGCGGCCGGCAGCAGCTTGCCTTCCACCGAGACGAGCTTCGCCTTCAGCTTGTCGTTGTCCTTGGCAAATTCCTTGATCAGACGCCCGGCTGCACCGGGCTCTTCCGTCGAGAATGCGTACAGCAGCGGACCGACCAGGGCGTCCTTGACGACCTCGAACTCGGTACCGGCCACGGCGCGCGACGCCAGCGTGTTCTTGACAACCCGCAAGTACACGCCGGATTCGCGGGCCTTCTTGCGCATCGCGGTCATCTGAGCGACCGTGGTGCCCGCATACTCGGCAGCGACCAGGGAGTGAGCCTTCGCGGCAACTTCTGCCAGTTCGGCGACTACTTCTTGCTTCTGAGACAGATTGAGAGCCATTGCACTCCTCCAAATGAACTCCGCTCACGGCTCCTGCCGCTTGCGGTCCTGGGCGACGCCCTCCGTGACGTCGGGGGCACTGCGGTGCCCCGGGTGTTGGCCTTTCCAGAACAAATCGAACGATTCCAGAAGGGGCAGCACCATCTGCGCAGGCCGGATTCGCGAAAAACCCGATTAAGCAATCCCGTTGGCGACGCGGCGATTCCCTGCCAAAACCGAGCTCCCTGCCCGTCGTCGTCGCGCGTTGATCGCGCCTGCGGTCTTTGACAGCGGTCCCGGCATCCAACAGACACCGGGACTGCCCTCAAAAACTGCCCGCACTGGCACCTGGCCGGTGCGGGACTTGATTCTTACTTCGCGGCGATGGTCAGCGACGAGGTATCGACGGCAACGCCGACGCCCATCGTGCTGGACAACGCCACTTTCTGCAGGAACTGACCCTTCGCCGTGGCCGGCTTGGCCTTCAGCAGGTCGGCGATCAACGCATTCAGGTTGTCTGCGAGCTGGCTGGCTTCGAAGTTCGCCTTGCCGATGGTGGCGTGGATGATGCCCGCCTTGTCGTTGCGGAACTTCACCTGGCCGGCCTTGGCGTTCTTCACCGCCGTGGCGACGTCCGCGGTGACCGAGCCGTCCTTCGGGTTCGGCATCAGGCCGCGCGGGCCGAGCAGCTGGCCCAGCTTGCCGACCACCCGCATGGCATCCGGCGTAGCGATCACGCGACCGAAGTCGAGATCACCGCCCTGCATGCGCTCGGCCAGGTCGTCCATGCCGACAGCATCGGCACCGGCGGCCTTGGCGGCCTCGGCCTTCTCGCCCGGCGGGCAGAACACGGCGACTTTGACGGTCTTGCCGGTGCCATGCGGCAGCAGCGAGGAACCACGCACGCCCTGGTCCGATTTCTTCGCGTCGATGCCCAACCGCACGGCCACGTCCACCGACTCGGCAAACTTCGCCTTGGCGTTGTCCTTGACGATCTTCAGGGCTTCTTCCAGGCCGTAGAACTTGCCCGGCTGCACCGCGGCCTGCGCGGCCTTCATGCGCTTCGTGATCTTCATGTCTTAACCCTCCACCGTCAGGCCCATGCTGCGGGCGCTACCGGCAATGGTGCGCACCGCGGCGTCAAGGTCGGCAGCCGTCAGATCCGGCTCCTTCTGCTTGGCAATGTCTTCCAGCTGCTTGCGGGTGACCTTGCCGACCTTGTCGGTGTTCGGCTTCTGCGAACCCTTGGCGACACCGGTGGCCTTCTTCAGAAGGATGGTGGCGGGCGGAGTCTTGGTGATGAAGGTGAAGCTGCGGTCGGAGTACGCCGTGATGATGGTCGGGATCGGCAGACCCGGCTCCAGCTTCTGCGTGGCAGCATTGAACGCCTTGCAGAACTCCATGATGTTCAGGCCGCGCTGACCGAGGGCGGGGCCCACCGGCGGCGACGGGTTGGCCTGACCGGCCTTGACCTGCAGCTTGATGTAACCGACGACTTTCTTTGCCATTGGATGTTCCTCGCGAGTCCAGGCGCCTTGCGGCTCCTCGCTGTTCACCGTTCCATGGATGGAGGGAAGACCCGCCTCATGCGGATCCGAAACGCGTACACGCCGGGCCAAAAAGACCCCGCGTGAACCGCGCAGTATAGAGATTTACCGGATCATCAGCAAGCCCCGTGCCAGCAATGACCTCGGGCTGAAATCCAAGGACAGGGGGCCTCGGCCGGGCGAAGCGCCATTTCCCCGCCGGTGAGAAGAGGGGAAGGTATCGAGCGGATTAGCCTCGAACAGGCTCCTTCGCGAACTCAGGCCTTTTCGACCTGACCGAACTCCAATTCCACGGGGGTCGAACGACCGAAGATCAGCACCGCCACACGCAGGCGGCTCTTCTCGTAGTTGACTTCCTCGACCACGCCGTTGAAATCGTTGAACGGACCCTCGGTGACGCGCACCATCTCGCCCGGTTCGAACAGCACCTTGGGGCGAGGCTTCTCGACGCCCTCGCGCACGCGGCTGAGGATGGCATCGGCCTCACTGTCCTTGATCGGCAGCGGGCGATCGGCGGTGCCGCCGATGAACCCCATCACCTTCGGGGTTTCCTTGATCAGGTGCCAGCACTCGTCGTCGATCCGGGGCGACTTGCCCTCGGTGTTCGTCTCGATCTGCACCAGTACGTAGCCCGGGAAGAACTTGCGATCGCTGCGCCGCTTCTGGCCGCCGCGCATCTCAATCACTTCCTCGGTCGGCACCAGCACCTCGCCGAACTTCTCCTCCATCGCGGCGCGCTTGATGCGCTCCTCGAGGGAACGCTTCACCTGGTTCTCGAAACCCGAATAGGCGTGCACCACGTACCAGCGCTTGCTCATGCTCACCTCAACCACCCAGCTTCAGCAGCCAGTCGAGAATGACCGACTTCAGGATCAGGTCGATAAGACCCAGCAGCAACGACAACACGATCACCACCAGGATGATGATGCCGGTCGTCTTGATCGTCTCGTCGCGGGTCGGCCAGACCACCTTGCGCATCTCGAACTGCGACTCGGCGATGAAGTTCCGTACCCGTCGGCCCAGCGCGGTGAACGCGGCAATCGCAGACGCCACCACGAATGCGGCCAGCACGCCCAGCAGGCGTATCGACGATGAAATGCTGCCGTCCCGGCCGAACCAGGAATAGGCAAAGATACCGGCAGCCAGCACCAGGCCCGCCAGTACCAGCTTGCCGATGTCGGCGGCGTTCGTGCCCTTGGGCTGTTCTGCCTTGGTATTCATGCACTAGCGACTCGGTGTCAGCAGCATGCCGTGCCTTGCGGCCCGACCCTGCCATCGTCACCCGTCTTGGTCCTCGGGGAAGTGGCACGCCAGGAGGGACTCGAACCCCCAACCTGCGGTTTTGGAGACCGCTGCTCTGCCAATTGAGCTACTGGCGTAAAAATGGAGATAGGGAATAGGGAAGCGGGAATAGAAGAGCCGGAAAGTGCGGGTCGCGAGCCTTTCCGATTCCCTATTCCCTCGTCCCTATTCCCTGCATTCTACCTACTTGATGACCTTGGCCACCACACCGGCGCCGACGGTGCGGCCGCCTTCGCGGATGGCGAAACGCAGGCCTTCGTCCATCGCGATCGGGTGGAT
>NZ_AXBJ01000038.1:0-23318 GCF_000473345.1 Rhodanobacter sp. OR87 | reverse complement strand
ACCGCGAGCGTGGCCGGCTGTTGCACCTCGGGCAGCGGAACCCCTGCGGCCAGCGCGCCCGGTATAGCGCCCGGTAGCACCTCGCCTCCGTGCCGTAGCGCCGGATGAACTGCGCCATCGACAACCCCGACTGGAACTGCACTTGGTTCATGGCCATGCCGGTTCTCCGCCTCGTAACATGGCACTGAGCCTCCGCCGCGCACGTCTCACATCACGCGACAGTCGGCTGAGCGTCGTCGCTAATCAGGTCAAGGGAAAGAGCAATCCATCTGGCGCGAGTGTATGGGGAGCGCAAGCGCAACTTCGTGGGGCAGAGCTTTTGGGCGCGAGGATATCTCGTCTCGACTGTGGGTCGAGACGAGCAGGTGATCCGGGCGTACATCCGCAATCAAGAGGCAGAGGATCGACGGTTGGAGCAGCTTCAACTACTGAGATAGGCCAGCCGCCGTAAGGTGGCCATACCAGAGGGGCCGCGTCAGCGACCCCGCCCAAGCCGCTTTGAGCGGCTCACATAACTAAAGCCCCCGGCTTTGCCGGGGGATACTTACTTGGTTCTAATAGGCTAGCGGGGCCCGAGGGTACTCCTCGGGCTCTTTGTTGGAGTGCGCCGAGATGAGATTACGTCCCAACGAACTGGATAGGTACGCCTTCGTCATTGGCTTGATATTGACGATGGCAGTAGGTATGGCGTCCGGATGGGTGCGGAGTAGTGGTCATGAGTTGCTGGAGGCATTCGTGTATGTGGGGGCAACCATAGGCGCCTTCATGCTTTATCCGGAGCGAGTCAGGATCACCTCGACGGGTGGCATGTTGGGTGCAGCCGGAGTTGTGCTCGGCGGTTTTTTCTTTTTTTTGATCTACAGGCATGTGCGGCTTGAATACGCTTCTTCCGAGGCTTTGTTTGGTTTCCTGGCGCTAAGCGCGCTGGCGATTCCGGTTTTTGAAGAGAAGGTCGTCAGGCAAATCATGCTCGATGGTGCGCGGAAGCGGATTGGGCCTTACGCAGGATCTTTGCTTTGCTCGTTACTTTTTGCGTGGTCGCACCATGGTGCGAGGCTGGTCTTTCTTGTAGCCTTTTTTATATCTTTGGTACTTTGCGCAATGGCCCTGAAAGGGGTGGATACGATCCAGCGATCCATGTTTCATGGCGCCTATAATTTATCGCTGTTGGCTTTCGAGGCTTTCTATAAATGAGGGATGCATCGAACACCTGGTGCGGGCAGGTCAGTGGTGAGCATCATGGCCAGGCTGAAGTAGGGCGTTGCGCTTCGGAGCTGATCTCGCCGCTTAACTAAACGAGGGTTGCTATGAATCGCATGGTTGCTGGGTTGTCACTTGTGCCGGTGGGGCTGCTGTTAACGGTGCTTGGCCTGCTTTTCTCCAACGACTTGGGACGATACAAATATGTGCTGCTGTCAGGTGCGGTGTTCGTGTTGCTCTGCTCGATATTGCTGATACTCCTGAGTCCGATCAGGAAATCGTGATGGGATACAGAGGGCGCAGCAGGCTTTGCAAGGAGTGGCTCGGGCCATGTGCTGTCCAAGGCTTCCGGGATAGGTGAAGTGGATATGTTGCGGTCATCCAGCGGACCGTCAGGGGGGGGTTATGAATGTTCGAAGGGCCGATGCCATTGCCATGGCGCTCGTGGCAATGAGCCTCATCCTCGTCATGTTTTGCCCGGACGAATCCGGCACCTTGAAGCAGGTGTGCCTGGTAGGCGCGATCGCGCTTCCATTCCTGGCCGTGGCCGTGAGTGTCATTGCTCGAACGAAGTAGATGGCCCGGCGCCGTGCCTCAGCGCGCCGCCGCTCGAACCGGTGGCGGTGCCGGCGGATGTCGCAGCAGGGCGTGTTTCGCCAGCTGCAGGTCGGCGGCGGGGAGTTCGGTCAGGGGCACGAGTCTGCCGGCGACCAGTGCGGCGATCGGCGCGCCGTCGCGGTACAGCATGCGGGCGCCGGGCAGTGCCGGCACCTTGTCGCCAGCCAGCACGGTGCCGACCAGGTTGAGCGGGTCGCTGCCGCTGAGGCAGACCAGTTCGCCGTCGTCCGCGCGCGCGCGTGCCGCGCGCAGCGGCGCGATGGCCTCGGGCAGGGCGAACTGCTCGCCGACCAGGCCTTCGACGAAGCGTCCGCCGCGGATCTCGCCGCGCGCTTCCAGCCGGTGGTACACGCGCAGCAGTTCGCGCCACGGCGGCAGCCACGGCGCCTCGCGTTCCAGCAGTCTCCAGAACACCACGCCGTAGCGGCGCAGCAAGGTGCGGGCGATGTGTTCGATGGCCTCGGGTGCGGCGACCTTGCCGTCGCCCGCCGTGGTGACGCGCGCCAGTGCCCAGCGCCCTGCATCCTCGATGCCGCTGAGCTGGTGCCGGCGCAACCGCCGATGCCGCCCGCCGTCGCGCTTCGCCGCCGGCAGCAGCAGGGCGCGCAGGCCGGCGAAGCTGTCGGCGCTGACGCGGCCGGTGGCGACCAGTTCGCCCAGAGCGTCCTCCAGTTCGGTGCGCAACAGCCGGGTGGTGTCCAGCAGCTCGTCGAAGAACAGCGCGCCGCGTTCTTGCAGCGCGTCGGCGACGGCTTGCGCGCGCGACGACAGCAGGATCTGCTGCGGGTCGTCGGCAGCGACGGACGTCCAGGCGGCCATGTCGCGCCGTGGCAGCAGCACGATCGGCGTGCCGCGCACCGGGCCGCCGCCACCGCCGCTGCCGGTGCGCAGGCGGCTCCAGACGATGCGTCCGGCGCGGCACAGCTCGTCCAGCCAGTTGATCGAGTAATCCGCGATGCGCGCCGGCAGGATCTCCGCTTCCCAGGCGCCGGCGGCCGCCTCGTAGCCTTCCAGCTGCGCCAGCGTGGCGGCCAACGCGTCAGGCCCGCTCAGCTTCGTGGCCGAAGATACGTGTTGCCAGTCGAACAGAAAGCGCATCAGCGCGCGCCGACTCACCGGCTCGATCTCGCGGCGCAGCCGGCCGATGGTGTAGCGGTGGATGCGCGCCAGCAGATGTCGCTCGCACCATTCGGTGTCGACGGCGTCGGCGCTGAAGCGGCCCTGCATCACGTAGCCTTCGGACTGCAGGCGCAGCAGCGCCGGTTCGACCTCGCCTGCCTCGACGGCCAGCGAGGCGGCCAGGGTCTTCGTGGTGACCGGGCCAAGTCCGCCGAGGCGATGGCGCACCAGCTCCTGCAGCGCGCCATCGCGCGTCCATGGCTGCGCGGCGTACTCGGCCGGTGCGGCGATCGGCGGCTGCATCGCGGCGGCGGGATGCAGCGCCTGCCACAGCGGCAACTGCTCGGCCGTGGTCCAGACGTCGCCGAGCCGGGTCGCGCGCTTCGCCTTCGCCAGCGCCTGCAGCCGTTCCTGCCAGCCGCTGTTGGCGGCGGTTTCCTCGGCGGTGACGAAGCCCAGCAGGGTCAGCGCCTCGTGCATCTCGTCGGCGTCGCGCACCTGCGGCCACGCCTCTTCGCGCACCGCGGCGATCGCGTCGGGATCGAGCCGGCCGAGGTCGTCGGCGCTGTCGGCGTTCCAGCGGCGCGTCTGCACGGCCTGGGTGCGGCGTTCCTCCAGCGGCGCGTCGTCGAGGAAGGCGTACGGCGCGGCGTTCAGCACCTCGGCGGCGAGCGGGCTGGGCGCGCTGAGGTCGCGCGCCACGATGGCGATCTCGCCGGCTTCGAGCCGGCGCAGGATGGCCAGCAGGCCGTCCACGTCCATCGCCTCGCGCAGGCAGTCGTGCAGGGTCTGGTTGACCAGAGGGTGGTCGGGCACCTCGCGTTCGCCCACGATGTTTTCCAGGCAGGCGACCTGGTCGGGGAACACCGCGGCGAGCAGGTCCTCGCTCTTCATCCGCTGCAGCGGCGGCGGAGTCTTCTTGCCGCCGGTGAAGCGCGGCAGCGCCAGCGCGGTCACCGCGTTCCAGCGCCAGCGCGCGGGGAACAGCGGCGCGTCGAGCAGGGCCTGTACCAGCACATGCTCGGCGGTGGCCGAGTGCAGGTAGTGCGCCACTTCCTCCAGCGGGAAGCTGTGGCTGGTCGACAGCGACAGCACGATCGCGTCCTCGGTGGCCGCCGCCTGCAGCTCGAAGTTGAACTGGCGGCAGAAGCGCTTGCGCAGCGCCAGCCCCCACGCGCGGTTGATGCGGCTGCCCCACGGCGTGTGGATCACCAGCTGGGTGCCGCCGGATTCGTCGAAGAAGCGCTCCAGCACCAGCGTGCGCTGGCTGGGCAGCACGCCCAGCGCGGCTTTCGCGCGGGCCAGATAATCGGCCAGCTGCTGCGCGGCGGCTTCGTCGAGGCCGAGCTGATCGTGTAGCCAGGCGACCGCGGCCGGCACGCCGCCGGCGTCGAGTTGCGCGGAAATTTCCTCGCGCAGGCGCGATACGCCGAGCGACAGCTCGTCGCTGCGCCCCGGCGCCTCGCCCAGCCAGAACGGGATGCTCGGCGGTGCGCCGTGCGCGTCCTCCACGCGAAGGCGGTCGCGCTCGACGCGCTGGATGCGGTAGCTGGCGTTGCCGAGCTGGAAGATGTCGCCGGCCATGCTCTCGACCGCGAAATCCTCGTTCACCGTGCCCACGATGATCGCCTGCGGTTCCAGCACCACCTTGTAGTCGGCGGTGTCGGGGATGGTGCCGCCGGAGGTCAGCGCGGTGAGCCGCGCGCTGCGCCGCGGGCGTAGCTGGCGGTTCACCGCGTCGCGGTGGATGTAGGCCGCGCGCGGCCCCTGCCGTGTGGTGAAGCCTTCGGCCAGCATGCGCACCACCGCGTCGAAATCGGCGCGCGCGAGCTCGCGGTACGGATACGCGCGGCGTACCAGTGCGTACAGCGCGTCCTCGTCCCATTCGGCGCAGGCCACTTCGGCAACGATCTGCTGCGCCAGTACGTCGAGCGGCTGCGGCGGCATCACCAGCGCGTCCAGCTCGCCGCGGCGCACGCAGTCGAGCAGGGCGGTGCATTCGATCAGGTCGTCGCGGGTGGCCGGGAACAGCCGCGCCTTCGGCGTGCCGTCGATGCTGTGGCCGGAGCGGCCGGCGCGCTGCAGGAACGCGGCGATCGAGCGCGGCGAGCCGAGCTGGCAGACCAGGTCGACCTCGCCGATGTCGATGCCCAGTTCCAGCGACGCGGTGGCCACCAGCACCTTGAGCTCGCCGCGCTTCAGCCGCTGCTCGGCGTCCAGCCGCAGCTCCTTGGCCAGGCTGCCGTGGTGCGCCGCCACGTGCTCCTTGCCCAGCCGCTCGGACAGATGCCGTGCGGCGCGCTCGGCCATCCGTCGCGTGTTGACGAAGACCAGGGTGGTGCGATGCGCGCGCACCAGCTGGGCGAGGCGGTCGTAGACCGCCTCCCAGGCGTCGTTAGACATCACCGCTTCGAGCGGGACGGGCGGCACTTCGATGGCGAGGTCGCGGGGGCGAGTATGGCCCACGTCGATGATGGTGACCGGGTTCCCTCCCCTGCTTGCCCCAAAGGGACTTCCTTCGGTCGCAGGGGAGGGTTGGGGTGGGGTGCTCTTGCTCTTGAGCTTGAGATCAAGGTCAAGATCAAGAGCCTCACCCCCTCCCAGCCTCCCCCTGCCAGCAGGGGGAGGGGCAAGAGCGGCGAGCGTGGCGTAATCACCGGCTCCCACGAGAAAGTCGGCGACTTTCTCGATCGGCTTCTGTGTTGCCGACAGCCCGATGCGCAACAGGCGCCGCTGGCACAGCGACTGCAGCCGCTCCAGCGACAGCGCCAGGTGCGAGCCGCGCTTGCTGCCGGCGATGGCATGGATCTCGTCGACGATCACCGTGCGCACGCTCGCCAGCATGGAACGCCCCGAGGCCGAGCCCAGCAGCACGTACAGCGATTCGGGCGTGGTCACCAGGATGTGCGGCGGCCGCTTGCGCAGCAGGTTGCGCTCGACCTGCGGGGTGTCGCCGGTGCGCACCGCGGTGCGGATCGCCACGTCGGGCAGGCCGAGTTTCTCGAGTTCCGCGCGGATGCCTTCCAGCGGTGCTTCCAGGTTCACGTGGATATCGTTCGACAGCGCCTTCAGCGGCGACACGTAGAGCACCGTGGTGGCATCGGCCAGCGTGCCGCCGTGCGCCACACCCTCGCGCACCAGTTCGTCGATCGCGGCGAGGAAGGCGGTCAGCGTCTTGCCCGAGCCGGTCGGCGCGGCGACCAGGGTGTGCCGGCCGGCGCGGATCGACGGCCACGCGGCGGCCTGCGCCGCGGTGGGCGCGGCGAACGCGCCGCGGAACCAGGCGGCGACGGCAGGATGGAAATCGGCGAGCGGGGACGACATGGTGCTCCGAAAGATGGGTACCATCGGCACTGCACGCAAGCGCGAGGCGCCGATTCGTGACGTCAGTGGCTTGCGCTGAAAACGTTACGTTAGCACTCTGCGCAGTGCCGTCAGCCGCCTTCCTTCTTCGCCCGAGGTCGCCCATGTCCCGTCGTCCGCGCCGTCTGTCCGCCTGTGCCTTCGCCCTGGCCGTGGTGGCCACTGCCACTGCGGCCGGAGAGCCGCCGGCGCGACCCTGGATGAACACTTCGCTGTCCCCCGATGCGCGCGCGGCGCTGGTGGTGCAGGCGATGAGCCAGGACGAGAAGTTCCAGCTGATCACCACCGCCTATGGCAGCGCCTCCGACGGCAAGCCGGCGCCGGCCTGCGCGCTGGGCTCGGCGGCTTGCGCGCCGGCGCTTTCGCGGCTGGGCCTGCCGGCACTGCAGGAGACCGACGCCGGGCTGGGCGTGGCGCGCCCGCTCAACGCGCACAGCCGCGACGTCGCCACGGCCTTGCCCTCCGGCCTGGCCACGGCGGCCAGCTGGGACCCGGCGGTGGCCGAGGCCGGCGGCGCGATGATCGGCCGCGAGGCGCACCGCAAGGGCTTCAACGTGCTGCTGGCCGGCGGCGTCAACCTGCTGCGCGACCCGCGCAACGGCCGCAACTTCGAGTACGCCGGCGAGGACCCGCTGCTCGCCGGCGTGATGGCCGGCCACGCGGTGCGCGGGATCCAGTCGCAGCACGTGGTGTCCACGCTCAAGCACTACGCCGTCAACGACCTGGAAACCGGCCGCAACACGATGAACGCGAAGCTCGACCGGGTCGCCGCGCGCGAATCGGACCTGCGTGCGTTCGAGATCGCGCTGGGCATCGGTGCGCCGGGCTCGGTGATGTGCGCGTACAACCGCGTCAACGGCACCTACGCCTGCGAGAACGCATGGCTGCTCGACCAGGTGCTCAAGCGCGACTGGGGCTACCAAGGTTTCGTGATGTCCGACTGGGGCGCGGTGCACAGCGCGGCGAAGTCGGCGCTGGCCGGGCTGGACCAGGAATCGGCCGGCGAGACGTTCGACCCGCAGGTGTTCTTCGCCGCGCCGCTGCGTGAGGCGATCGCCAAGGGCGAGGTGCCGCAGGCGCGGCTGGACGACATGGTGCGGCGCATCCTGCGCAGCCTGTTCGCCGTGGGCGCGATCGACCATCCGGCCAAGGCGGCGCCGATCGACTACGCCGCCGACGCGAACGTGGCGCAACACGCCGCCGAGGCCGGCGCGGTGCTGCTGCGCAATCAGGACAATCTGCTGCCGCTGGCGCGCACGCTGGCCTCGGTGGCGGTGATCGGCGCGCACGCGGACCAGGGCGTGCTGGCCGGCGGCGGCTCGTCGGCGGTGACCGCCCCAGGCGGCAATGCGGTGCCGGGGCTGGCGCCGACCGTGTGGCCGGGCCCGGTGATGTACCACCCGTCCGCGCCGCTGGCGGCGATCGCCCGCCGCGTCGGCGGCAAGGCCAGCTACGCCAGCGGCGAGGACATCGCGGCCGCGGCGAAGCTGGCCGCCTCGTCCGCGGTGGCGGTGGTGTTCGTGCAGCAGTGGGCGGCCGAGTCGTTCGACCGCCCAAGCATGGCGCTGGACGGCCACCAGGATGCGCTGGTCGCTGCCGTCGCCAAGGCCAACCCACGCACCGTGGTGGTGCTGGAGAACAACGGCCCGGTGGCGATGCCGTGGCTGGCGCAGACCGCGGCGGTGCTGGAGGCCTGGTACCCCGGCAACGCCGGCGGCGAGGCGATCGCGCGGCTGCTGTTCGGCGAAGTGGCCCCGTCCGGCCGGCTGCCGCTCAGCTGGCCGCGCGACGCGTCGCAGCTGCCGCGCCCGGCCATCGCCGGCGCCGGCCTGGCCGCGATCGGCCTGCCGCCGCAGGGCAAGCCCGCCGATACGGTGGACTACGACATCGAGGGTGCCGACGTCGGCTACCGCTGGTTCCAGCGCCGCGGCAGCGAGCCGCTGTTCCCGTTCGGCTATGGGCTGGGCTACACCACCTTCGGCTACGGCCCGCTGACCGTCACCACCGATGCGGCCGGCGCGGTGACGGCCTCATTCGCGGTCACCAACACCGGATCGCGCGCCGGCGCCGACGTGCCGCAGCTCTACGTGCAGTTGCCCGGCGAGCAGGTGTCGCGGCTGGTCGGCTGGCAGAAGCTGGCGCTGCGGCCGGGCGAGACGAAGCGGGTCCGCCTGGCGCTGCCGGCCGTGCGCTTCGCGCGCTACGACGACCGGGGCCACGGCTGGCGCGTCGCCGCCGGGACGTACCGACTGCTGCTCGGCCGCTCGTCCGCGCAGATCGAACAGCGGGCGGAACTGCGGCTGCCGGCGGTCTTTCCCGCCGGTGCGCAGCGCTGACCCGATCACACTTCCCTTTCACGCGGAAGTCCGCTGTATGACAATACGGCGGCGACGCGTGCCGGCGTGGACCGGCCGCGGCGTCCTCCCTCCGCCATTCAAGGACCGACCATGCACGTCGCCACTTCGTTGCGCCTCGCCGTACTCGCCGCCAGCATCGCCGCCGCGCTGCCGCCGGGCGCTGCACTGGCGCAGCAGGCCGCGCCGGCCAAGCCGCAGCCGGCCAAGACCACCGAACTGCAGACGGTCAACGTCACCGCCTCGAAGCGGGTGGAGAACATGCAGAAGGTGCCGATGGCGCTGACCGTGCTGACGCCGGACAAGCTGGCGGCGTTCGGCCAGTCCGGCGACACCGTGCTGCAGCTCGCCTCGCGCGCACCCAGCGTATACGCCGAGACCTCCTACGGCCGCGAGTTCCCGCGCTTCTACATCCGCGGCCTGGGCAACAGCGATTTCGACCTCAACGCCTCGCAGCCGGTGTCGATGGTGTACGACGACATCGTGCAGGAGAACCCGATCCTGAAGGGCTTCCCGCTGTTCGACCTGGCCCAGGTCGAAGTACTGCGCGGCCCGCAGGGCACGCTGTTCGGGCGCAACTCGCCGGCCGGCGTGATCAAGTTCGAGTCGGTGCGCCCGAGCCAGGAAACCAGCGGTTACGCGCGCGTCTCCTATGGCTCGCTCGGCACCGCGAATGCCGAGGCCGCGCTGGGCGGTTCGCTGGGCGGGCACTGGTCCGGCCGCGTCTCCGCACTGGCGCAGCACCGCAACGACTGGATCGACAACACCTTTACCGGCCAGAAGAACGCGCTGGGCGGCTACGACGACCGTGCCGTGCGGCTGCAGGCGCTGTACGAGGACGGCGGCTTCAGCGCGCTGATCAACGGCCACGCGCGCTGGCTGGACGGCAGCGCGATGGTCAACCGCGCCAACGCGATCGAACTGGGCGATCCCAGCTTCGTGCCCGGCTTCGACCGCGACAAGGTTGCGCAGGACGGCCGCAACAAGCAGCACCTGTTCAGCTGGGGCAGCAACCTGCACCTGGCATGGAACCTCGGCGACCTGACCTTCACCTCGATCACCGGGCTGGAACGCGCCACCACCTACAGCCTCGGCGACGTCGACGGCGGCTACGGCGCGGTGTTCCACCCGCCGATGGGCCCGGGCTTCATCCCGTTCCCGGTCGAGACCGCCGACGCGCTGCCGCACGACCGCCAGATCACCCAGGAATTCCGCCTCGCCAGCAACGGCCGGGACAAGCTCAACTGGCAGGTCGGCGCCTACTGGTTCGACGAAGACATCGCGATCAGCAACTTCGACTACGCGACCTTCAACAACCACGCGCTGGATGGCTACGCCATGCAGACCCAGCGCACCAAGGCGTGGGCGCTGTTCGGCTCGGCCAACTACCAGCTCGCCGACGACTTCGAGCTGCGCGCCGGCGCGCGCTGGTCGCACGATTCGCGCGACTTCAAGGTGGACCGCGTGCTGTCGCCGATCGGCGGCGGCCCGCTGCAGCTGACCGCGAATCCGCACGACGCGCGCTGGAGCGGCGACCTCACCGGCACCTGGACGCTGAACCCGAACGTCAACGTGTACGCGCGCGTCGCCAACGGCTTCCGCGCGCCCAGCGTGCAGGGCCGCGTGCTGTTCTCCGACTTTATCTCGCAGGCCAAGCCGGAGACGATCACCAGCTACGAGCTGGGCGTGAAGACCACCGGCATGGACAACCACGTGCGCTTCAACGCGGACGTGTACGGCTACAACATGCACAACCAGCAGCTCACCGCGGTGGGCGGCGACATCAACATCACCCGCCTGATCAACGCGAAGAAGACCGAGGGCTACGGCGCCGAGTTCGACCTGGAGGCCTACCTCACGCCGAACTTCGTGCTCACCGCCGGCGGCAGCTACAACTTCACCAAGCTGAAGGACCCGGGCCTGGCGGTGGCCGTATGCGGCTCCGGCTGCACCGTGCTCGACCCGCTCAACGCTGCGGGCAATGCGCTGATCGACGGCAACACCCTGCCGAACGCGCCGAAGTGGATCGGCACGCTCACCGCGCGCTATGGCATCCCGTACGGCGACAGCGGCGAGTTCTTCGTCTACACCGACTGGAACTACCGCAGCGAGGTGAACTTCTTCCTGTACGACTCGGCCGAGTTCAAGGGCAAGCCGCTGCTGGAAGGCGGCGTGCGGCTCGGCTACAACTGGGACTACGGCCGCCGCGAGGTCGCCCTGTACGGCCGCAACATCACCGACAAGCGGGCGATCACCGGCGCGATCGACTTCAACAACCGCACCGCCTTCGTCAACGACCCGCGCATCATCGGCGTGGAATTCCGCGCCGAGCTGTAAACCGTACCCCGCCGCGCCGGCGCCCGGCGCGGCGGCGCAGCGCATCGCACCGCCCGCGCCGCGGCCCGCGCCTGCCATGCAAGCGGCGCGCGGCCATGCCAAGATGCAGGTCGGCCGCTGCCCGCGAGGATGCCGAGGGGAGTCCGCGGGTGGCGCCCGATGCAAGGGATTGAACACATGCGTACATGGTGCGAAGGGGCCATCCGCCGCTGCGGCATGCTGCTGCTGGCCGGCCTGGGGTTGGCGGGAATGTCGGCGGCACGGGCGGCCAGCCTCGATCCGGCGCTGCTGCCGAAGATCCAGGCGGCCACCTTCGAGGTGGTGCAGGCCAAGCCGGCCGGCGACCCGCTGAGCTACGAGCGGCCGCTGCCGCTGGAGCAGCTGCCCTACCAGGAGCGCACCGACAAGTACTACTCGATCGGCACCGCGTTCGCGATCGGTCACAACCGCTACGTCACCGCCGGCCACGTGCTGCTGGCCGGCGCGGACAGCCTGTGGGGGCCGCCCGAACTGCGCGACGCCGCCGGCCGTGTGTACCCGATCGGCAAGATCGAGAAGTTCTCGCTGGGCAAGGATTTCGTGGTGTTCACGCTGGCGCAGCCGCCGGCGGGCGACGCGGCGCTGGAGATCGACGCCAGTCCGGCGCTCAACCAGGTGGTCTACGCGGTGGGCAACGCGCTGGGCACCGGTGTGGTGATCCGCGACGGCCTGTACACCTCCGACACGCCGGAACAGGAGAACGGTGCCTGGAAATGGATGCGCTTCTCCGCCGCCGCCTCGCCCGGCAACAGCGGCGGCCCGCTGCTGGACAAGGACGGCAAGCTGATCGGCGTGGTGCTGATGAAGTCGGCCAACGAGAACCTCAACTACGCGCTGCCGATCCACGAGGTGCTGGACGCACCGGCCGGCCGGGCCGTCATGGAGTCGCGCCTCGCCTACCAGCTCGACCTGTTCGACACGATCCAGAACGGCCAGCTCAAGGCGCAGTTCGCGCTGCCCGCCGGCCTCGGCGATTTCTACCGCGAATTCCAGTCGCGCATGGACGCCAACAGCGACGCGCAGCTGAAGGCGCTGCTCGCCAAGGAGTCCGCCAACCTGTTCCCGAACGGCGCGGGCTCGGCACGCCTGCTGCACCAGCAGACGCAACTGAACGGCTTTCCCACGCTGATCGTGCGTGGCAGCGACGGCGAATGGCGGCGTGTCGGCGAGCAGACGCAGTATTTCGCGCTGGACGGCAATGGCTACGTGGCGACCGGCGGGGTCGCCCGCAACGGGCTGGTCCGTCTGCGCCGGCCCGACGGGATGGCCGCGGCGACGTTCTACGGCGACGCGAAGGCGCGCATGGACCTGCTGGCGCGAACCGGCATGTTCCAGCGCGCGGTCGCCGGCGAAAAGGTGAAGATCACCTCGCTGGGCAAGCCTGTCCGCGAATCGACCCACCTCGACCGCTGGCAGCGATCCTGGCGCATCGGCGTGTGGCCGCTGCCCTACGCGAACGCCTTCGTGGTGACGTATTCGCTGCTGGTGCCGGACGGCAGCGTGATGCTGGTGCGCTTTGCGCCGCCCGCCCACGCGCACGACACGATGCTGGACCTGGACGAGATCAGCAGCTTTGTCCACGTCACCTACCAGGGCACCCTGGCGCAGTGGAAGGACTTCCTCGGCAACCCGGCGCTGCAGCCGGCCACGTTGAAGGACATCCGCATCGACTTCGACTACGACCGCCGCTTCAGCTACGCCTCGCCGCGGGTGGCGTTCTCCTACCCGTCCTCGCTGCAGCCGGTCAAGCCGGACAACCTGCTGTGGCTCGGCTTCCGCTTCTTCCTGGACGGCGGCAAGCCGGTGTGGGACGTGGGCGACGTGGACATCTGGAAGGACTCGGCCTCCGACGACCACAACAACGTCAACGTCCAGCGCTACGTCGCGCCGCCGCCCGGGCTGGACGACGACCTGAGCAGCCGCTGGCGCAAGCTGTCGGAGCGGCAGTATCCCTACAATGCCGTGGCGCGCTACGAGAACGACCTGATGATGATCAACGCCGTGGTCGCCCCGGCCGGCGCGGCCGGGCAGCCGTCCACGGTGCTGTACACCGCCTTCTACGGCACCGCGGGCACGCAGCCCCAGGCCGACATGAAGGGCAAGCTCGACCTGCTGACGAAGGACATGCGGGTCACGGAACATTGATGCCAGTCCCGGCCCGGCGCATGCGGCGGCGCCGGGCCACCAAAACGGACGCGGAACCACCCATGCGCGCGGCACTGCAGAACCGTCCTGCGGACGGCACCGAACACACGTCCTGGCTCGCCATGGCCGACGGCCAGCCGCTGTTCCTGCGCGACTGGCCGCTGGCCCGGTCGCGCGGCGCGGTGCTGCTGGTGCACGGGCTGGGCGAGCACGGCGGCCGCTACGAGCGCCTGGCGCAGTGGTTCAACCAGCGCGGCTACGCCGTGCGCGGCTACGACCAGCGCGGCCACGGCCAGACCCCGGGCCGGCGCGGCGGCCTGCGCCACGGCGACGACCTGCTGGAAGACCTCGCCACCGTCTACCACGACTACGCCAACGGCCTGCCGTATCCGCCGCTGCTGCTCGGCCACAGCATGGGTGGGCTGGTTGCCCTGCGCGCGGTGCTGGACGGCCGCGTCGCACCGCCGGCGCTGGTGCTGTCCTCGCCGGCGCTGCGCAGTTGGGAATCGCCGCGGATGATCGCGCTGGCGCGCCTGCTCGCCCGCCTCGCGCCGAGCTTGCCGCTGCGCAGCGGGCTGGATTTCGACCAGCTCTCGCACGACCGCCAGGTGGTCGCCGACTATCGTCGCGACCCGCTGCGGCACGGCTGGATCACGCCGCGGCTGGCCGACTTCATCTTCCGCGACGGCGCCCGCTGCATCGCCGACGCCGCCACGCTTGCGCTGCCGACCCTGCTGCTGGTGGCCGACAGCGACGGCCTGGTCGATCCCGCCGGCAGCCGCGCGTTCGCGCGCAAGGCCGCCTCCAGCGGGCGGCTGACCACCCGCTTCTTCTCCACGCTGTATCACGAGCTGTTCAACGAGGCCGAGCCAGGGCGCGGCCAGGTGCTGATGCAGCTGGGCGACTGGCTGGGCCGGCAGGACGTGTCGACGCCGCGTTGAACGCCGCCCCGCCGCAAGACGCGCGCCCGATCCACGCCTTCAAGGCGCCATGAATTGCGGCGATACTCCCATGCAAACCTACAGGGGGAAGG
Source organism: Rhodanobacter sp. OR87 (assembly GCF_000473345.1). Taxonomy (NCBI): domain Bacteria; kingdom Pseudomonadati; phylum Pseudomonadota; class Gammaproteobacteria; order Lysobacterales; family Rhodanobacteraceae; genus Rhodanobacter; species Rhodanobacter sp. OR87. Next base: position 9,110 of record NZ_AXBJ01000038.1, on the reverse strand, counting down.
TTTCATGTCGCGTCGATCGTACGAGTGCCTTTCGCGCCGGGTCTTGTCCCGCGTCCTGATCAGCTTGCTGCTGGGCCTGCTGCTGGCGGCCTGCCATCGCGGACCCGACCACGGCAAGCCGGTCCTGCAGGGCGCGCCGGCCGGCAGCGCTTCCGCGCCGGCGCCGGCAAGAACGGAGTTCGCGCTGGTCTCGGCCAGTTCGCAGGCCAGCGATTCGCGCACCGCGCTGACCTTGCGCTTCAACGCCACGCTGGCCTCGGCGCAGGCGTTCGACACGCTGATCGCGGTGACCGGCCCGAACGGCGAAGCGGTCAGCGGCAGCTGGAGCCTCGACAACGACGGCAAGACGCTGAGCTTCCCGTTCGTGCAGGCGAATACGCGCTATGCGGTGCAGCTGAAGGCCGGCCTGCTTGCTGCCGACGGCCGCACCCTCGGCCACGAGGTGAAGCACGACGTGTACTCCGGCAACCTGCCGGCAGCGGTCGGCTTCGCCTCGCACGGCAGCGTGCTGCCGGCGCGCGGCACCCGCGGCCTGCCGCTGGTGTCGATGAACGTGCACGACGCCGACGTGGAGTTCTTCCGCGTGCGCGACGACGCGCTGTCGGACCTGTTCTGCAGCTACCCGCGCAACGGCCATCGCGACAGCTATGAACTCGACCACGACGTGGCCTACTACAACAGCTGCGGCGAGGGCGACGAGCGGCGCAGCCGGGTGCCGATCACCCAGCTGGCCGACTCGGTCTACGCCAACCACTACACGCTGGGCGGCGAGCCGAACGAGCGCACCGTGACCTACCTGCCGGTGCAGAACATCAAGGAACTGGCTACGCCTGGCGTGTACATGGCGGTGGTCAAGGCCGGCGGCACGTTCAAGGACGGCTACGACACTGCCACCTTCTTCGTCAGCGACCTCGGCCTGCACCTGCGCGTGTACCGCGACAACGTGCTGCTGCACGTGGCCTCGCTGCGCGACGGCACGCCGGTGAATGCGGTGGACATCGAGATCCGCGATGCGGCCGGGCGCAGCAAGCTCAAGGCCGTGACCGGCGCCGACGGCAACGCGCTGCTCGCGTACAAGGCCAAGGCCTCCGACGTGCTGGTGGCGCGCCACGGCAAGGACGTCTCGGTGCTGCCGTTCAACCGGCCGGCGCTGGACGTGTCCAACTTCGACATCAGCGGCCGCAGGCAGGCGCCGTTCGAGGTCTACGCCTGGTCCGGCCGCGACCTGTACCGTCCCGGCGAGACGCTGCGCGCCTCGGCGCTGCTGCGCGACGACGACGGCAAGCCGATGAAGGCGCAGTCGCTGTTCGTGCGGGTGAAGCAGCCGGACGGCCGTACCCTGGTGGAAAAGCGGCTGGAGCCGCAGCAGCTCAACTACTTCGAGCTGAGCCAGGCGATCCCGGCCGACGCGCCGACCGGTTTGTGGCAACTGGAATTTCGCCTCGATCCTTCGGCCAAGGAGACCGTGCAGGCGTTCCCGTTCCACGTCGAGGAGTTCCTGCCCGAGCGGCTCAAGGTGGATCTGTCCAGCCCGCAGCAGCGGCTGGCGCCGGGCGAGCCGCTGAAGCTGAAGGTCGCCTCCAGCTACCTGTACGGCGCGCCGGCCGACGGCAACCGTTTCACCGCGAAACTGCTGGTGGCGCCGGACGTGCATCCGGTGGCGGCGATGAAGGACACCTTCTTCGGCAACCCGCTGGTCGAGCTGCCGAAGAGCGCCGACGACGTGGTCGACGCCAAGCTCGACGCGCAAGGCGTGCTGGAGCAGGACGTGGCGCTGCCCGACGACGTGAAACCGGTCGCGCCGCTGGCGGTGACCCTGTCCGGCAGCGTGTACGAGAGCGGCGGCCGCGCGGTGACGCGGCTGCTCAAGCGCACCTACTGGCCGGCCGACGCGCTGGTCGGCGTGCGCCCGCTGTTCGATCCGAAGCAGGGCGCCGAGAGTGAAAGCCCGGTAGGCTTCGAGATCGTGCGCGCGAACGCGGATGGCCAACTGGTCGCCGGCGCGCACCTGAAGGTGCGCCTGCAGCGCGAGCTGCGCGATTTCTACTGGCTGTATGAGCGCAGCGGCGGTTGGCAGTCGAATGCGAACCAGCGCTTGCAGCTGATCGAGGAAAAGGACATCGACGTGGCCGCCGGCAAATCGGCCCACGTCGAATTCCCGGTGCAATGGGGCAGCTACCGCGTCGAGGTGTACGACCCGGCCACGAAGCTCACCACGGTGTTCCCGTTCTTCGCCGGCTACAGCTGGGACGACGAGAACCTGGGCAAGGAGGCACGCCCGGACAAGGTCAAGCTGCAGCTGGACAAGGCGCGCTACCGCGCCGGCGACCGCATGAAGGTCACGGTGACGCCGCCGCACGACGGGCCCGGCGTGCTGCTGGTGGAATCGGACCACCTGCTCTACACGAAGAACATCGACGCGAAAGCCGGTGCCACCTTCGAGATCCCGGTGACCAAGGAGTGGGAGTGCCACGACGTCTACGTGACCGCCCTGGTGTTCCGCGGCGGCGAGGCGGCCGAGCACACCACGCCGGCGCGCGCGATGGGCGTCGAGTACGTGGCGATGGACCGCAACGACCGGCGCGTCCCGCTGAAGCTCGACGCGCCCGCGCTGATGCGCCCGGGCAACCCGCTCGAGGTCGGCGTGCAGGCCACCGGCCTGGCCGGGCAGCAGGCTTTCGTCACGCTGTCCGCGGTCGACCAGGGCGTGCTCAACATCACCAATTACCCGGTGCCCGACGCGTGGGCGTGGCTGTTCGCCAAACGTGCATTGAGCGTCGACGCGTACGACCTGTATAGCCGCCTCATCGAGGCGATGGACGGCGTCGAGGCGAAGCTGCGCTACGGCGGCGACATGAGCGGCGCGGCGTTGCCGAAGGCCACCCGGCTCAACCCGAAGGTGCAGATCGTCGACCTGTTCGCCGGCCCGGTGGCGTTCGACGCGCAGGGCAAGGCCACGCTGCACGTCGACGTACCCGACTTCAACGGCAGCCTGCGCCTGGCTGCGCTGGCGTACACCGACAGCCGCTACGGCAACGCCGACGGCGCGGTCACCGTGCGTGCGCCGCTGGTGGTGGAGCCGAGCACGCCGCGGGTGATGGCGGCCGGCGACAAGGCGATGATCAGCCTCGACCTGAAGAACCTGTCCGGCAAGGACGGCACGGCCAAGGTCAGCGTCAAGGGCGGCGGCCCGATCACGGTGGACAAGGCCGTGCAGAGCGTGCCGCTGAAGGACGGCGCCGGCACCACCGTGCACATGCCGGTGACGGCGCAGGCGGGCGCCGCGGTGGCGGCGGTCGACATCCACGCCGAACTCAACGATTACCAGGTCGACCGCCACTTCGAATTCGCGGTGCGCCCGGCCTGGCCGGAAACGGTGAGCACCGCGCCCATGGCGCTGGAAGCCGGCAAGCCCGAACGCTTCGGCGCCGCCGCGGTCGCCGGCCTGCTGCCGGCCACGGTGAACGCGCGGCTCACCCTGAGCACCTTGCCGCCGCTGCCGTATGCGGCCGCGCTGCGCGACATGCTGCGCTACCCGTACGGCTGCATCGAGCAGACCACCAGCAAGGGCTACGCCGCGCTGATCCTGGACGGCCAGACGGCCAAGGCATTGGGCGCGCAAGTGATGAGCGACGCCGTGCGCAAGGCCGCGGTGGACGGCGCGCTGTCGCGGATCGCCTCGTTCCAGGCCAGCAACGGCCACTTCAGCTTCTGGGGCGGCAGCAGCCCAATCGTCACCTTCACCACGCCGTACGTGGTCGACTTCATGCTGGATGCACGCGACGCCGGCTTCGCGGTGCCGCAGGACGTGCTGCAGAAATCGCTGCAGCGGCTCAACGACGACCTGCTCGCCGGCGGCCATCCGTACTACGAGTACGAACAGCACGACCACCTGCGCATCGCCGACGAGGCGTACTCCGGCTTCGTGCTGGCGCGCGTCAACCGTGCGCCGCTGGGCACGCTGCGCGCGATCTTCGACAACGAACGGCAGAAGCTGGTCGCGCCGCTGCCGCTGGTGCATCTGGGCATCGCGCTGAAGCTGATGGGCGACACCGAGCGCGCGCAGAAGGCCGTCGACGAGGCGTTCGCGTGGAGCAAGGAGCGCCCCTGGTACGTCGGCGACTACGGCTCGGACCTGCGCGACCTGGCGCTGATGGTCGCGCTCACCCACACCTACGGCATGAGCAAGCCCGCCTACGACGCCAAGCTGGTCGACTGGGCGCGCAACGCCAGCGCGAACGTGCGGGTGCGCCAGCAGCAGGACAAGGATTACCGCTGGTCGTGGTCGTACCTGAGCACGCAGGAGCAGGCGGCGATCGCCCGCGTGGCGGCGGCGTTCGATGCGAAAAGCAATGCCCCGCTGGCCGCCACGCTCACGGTGAACGGCAAGACCGAACCGGCACCGGACCAGCGCGTGTGGAGCCGCGCGCTCAGCGTGGCCGAGTTCAGCGCCGGCGTCAGCGTGCAGCCGACCAGCGACGCGGCGATCTTCGCCACGCTCGACGTGGCCGGTATCCCGCAGCAGGCACCGCCGGCCGACGCCAGCCAGATCGACGTGCGGCGCAGCTGGTTCACCACCGACGGCAAGCCGTGGAGCGGCAGCCAGCTAAAGGAAGGCGACACGCTGATCGTCGAACTGAGCATCGAGGCGCGCATGAACGTCCCCGACGCGCTGGTCACCGATCTGCTGCCGGGTGGCCTGGAGGTGGAGAACCTCAACCTCGGCGGTGCGCAGTCGTGGTCCGGCGTGGTGATCGACGGCATCGAGCTGGACCAGCACGCCGCCGCCGCGCAGATCGTGCACGAGGAATACCGCGACGACCGCTACGCCGCCGCCCTCAACCTCAGCCGCGGCGACCAGGCCCGCGTGTTCTACCTGGTGCGCGCGGTGACACCGGGCACGTACAGCGTGCCGCCGCCGCTGGTGGAGGACATGTACCGCCCGGCCGTGCGCGGCATCGGCAAGGTTGAGCCCGCAAAGGTCAGCGTGGTCGAGCCGTGACGAACTGCTCCTCCCCCTGCTGTGCAGGGGGAGGTAGGGAGGGGGTAAAGCTTTTGACTTTCGCTTCGACGTGATGAAGAGCACCCCACCCTAGCCCTCCCCTGCGTTGCAGGGGAGGGAGCCAGATATCATTACTGTGACCACTTCCGCCAAGCCGTCCCCTTTCACGCGTCGCTCCCGCGCGTGGCGCTGGCTGTGCGCGGCCTTCGTCGCCGTCGTCGTGCTGCTGCTCGCTGCCTTCGCCCTCGACCGGGTGTTCCCGCTGCACCTCCCCGCGCCCGACACCGGCAGCACCGTGGTGCTGGCACGCGACGGCACGCCGTTGCGCGCGTTTGCCGACAGCGACGGCGTGTGGCGCTACCCGACCACGGCGAAGCAGGTCTCGCCGCTGTACCTGAAGGCGCTGCTGACCTACGAGGACCGCTGGTTCTACCGCCACCGCGGCGTCAATCCCTACGCCTTGCTGCGCGGTCTCGCCGGCGGCCTGAGCCACGGCCGCATCGTCTCGGGTGGTTCCACGCTGACCATGCAGGTGGCGCGGATCATCCAGCCGATTCCGCATACGTTCCGTGGCAAGCTGGTGCAGATTTTCCGCGCGCTGCAGCTGGAAGCGCATCTGAGCAAGGCGCAGATCCTCGACCTGTATCTCAACCACGCGCCGTTCGGCGGTCCGATCGAAGGTGTCGAGGCGGCCTCGTGGGCGTACCTGGGCAAGCCGGCCGGCCGGCTGTCGCGCGCCGAGGCGGCGCTGCTCGCGGTATTGCCGCAATCGCCCAGCCGGCTGCGGCCGGACCGTCATCCCGAGGCGGCGCGCGCCGCGCGCGACAAGGTGCTCAAGCGCATGCGCGACCTCGGCGTGTGGAGCGCGGCGGAGGTGCGCGACGCGGCGATCGAGCCGGTGGTGGCGCGCTCGCTGCGCGCGCCGTTGTCCGCGGCCCTGCTGGCCGAACGCCTGCACCGGCAGCAGCCGCAGGCGCGACGCATCGCCAGCACCATCGACGCGAATCTGCAGCGTGCTGCCGAGGACCGGGTCAGCGCGTATCTCGCGCGCTTGCCGGCACACACGTCGGCGGCGCTGCTGGTGGTCGACAACGCGACGCTGGAGGCGCGCATCTACGTCGGCACCAGCGACTTCGCTGATCCGCAGCGGCACGGCTACATCGACATGGTGGATGCGCCGCGCTCGCCCGGCTCGACGCTGAAGCCGTTCCTGTACGGCCTGGCGCTGGACGACGGCCTGATCCACTCGCAGAGCCTGCTGGTCGACGCGCCGCAGGATTTCGGCGGCTACAAGCCGGGCAATTTCGACGAGGCGTTTTCCGGCCCGGTCAGCGCCACCGAGGCGCTGCAGCGCTCGCTCAACGTGCCGGCGGTGGATGTGCTGGATCGGGTCGGGCCGAACCGCTTCGTGGCGCGGCTGGTCAACGGCGGTGTCGACCTGGGCCTGCCCGCGGGTGTGCAACCGAACCTGTCGATCATCCTCGGCGGTGCGTCCACCCGATTGGAGAACCTGGTCGGCGCGTACACCGCGTTCGCCAACGGCGGCCTCGCCGGCACGCCGCGCTACACCACGGAACAACCGGCGCGAGCGCGCCGGCTGCTGTCGCCCGGCGCGGCGTGGATCATCCGCGACATCCTCGCCAGCAACCCGGCCGACGTCGAGGGCGGCCCGCTCGCCGGCGCGATCAACCGGCATGCCACGGTGGCGTGGAAGACCGGCACCAGCTACGGCTACCGCGACGCCTGGTCGATCGGCGTCACCGACCGCTGGACCGTCGGCGTGTGGATCGGCCGTCCGGACGGCACGCCGTCGCCCGGCCAGTACGGCGCGGTGACCGCCTTGCCGCTGCTGTTCCAGATCGTCGACATGCTGCCCTCGCGCGGCGGCCACGCGCGGGCGCAACCGGCCAGCGTGAAGTCGGTCGACATCTGCTGGCCGCTCGGCGGCGCGGTCGCCGCCACCGATCCCGCGCTGTGTCGCCAGCGCCGCAGCGCATGGGTGCTCGACGACGCGCTGCCGCCCACGTTTGCCGAACGCAACCTCGGCGCGTGGTCGTCCGGCCTGCTCAGCCTGCGCGTGAATACCAAAGGCCAGCGTCTGAGCGGTGCCTGTCACGCCAGCCACGAGCACACCATCCAGCTGGCGCGCTGGCCCGCGCTGGCCACGCCCTGGCTGGGCGTGGACGACCGCGCCCGCTCCGCGCTGCCGCCGCTCGCGCCCGGCTGCGCCGCCGACTCGCTCGACCGCGCCGCGCCGATCCGCATCGCCGGCCTGGGCGACGGCGTCACCCTGCGGCGGGCGCCGAACAGCGAGCACCCGCTGCGCGTGACGCTGCGCGCGCTGGGTACGCAAACCGCCGTGCAGTGGCTGCTCAACGGTCGCCTGCAGGGCAGCAGCGACGCCGATGCCGCGATTGCGATCAGCCTGCCGCAGGCCGGCGATTACCGCATCACCGCGCTGGCCCGCGACGGCGCCTTCGCCACCCTCGCGCTGCGCGTGATGGGGCCGTCACCGTAAGCTGGCAGGCTCCGGTAGGCGGGCACGGCCCGCCGGTTGCTCTTGATCTGGCTCTTCTAAAGGGTACGCGCAGGATTGCGCGTTGCTCTAACCGGGGTCCCCTCTGAAGCGGCGGGCGGGTGGAGGATCAGCCCGCAGGGTGGCCGGCATGGATGCCGGCCAGTTTGGCGTCAGCACAGGATGTGCTGTCGACAAACCCCGGAACCCGGCCGCGGACCTTGCGGGCAGGATGCCCGCAAGGCGCGCAAGCGGGGTGCCCCTCTCTTTGGTTACTTTCTCTCGGGCAAGCGAGAGAAAGTAACTCGCCCTCCGCAGGAGGACGAAAGCTCTTCGCTCCGGCTCAATGTTCTTTGGTCACGCTCGGAACAAAAGCCGGCGAGGTTCGGTTAAGAAAGAACTAAGGGATGCTCTGATCAATGAAGTTCGAAACAGCCGTCCAGACGGCCGTGCCAAAACTTCCGGTCTTGTTACATAGAAAGATGACTTTTGAGCAGTTCCAGCACTGTCACGGTGCCGTTTTGCGCCGAATCACCATGATTGGGTGCCTCACGGGCGCACCTCCCCTACGGAAGTCAGCAACGTTCGCCGTGCCATCCAAAGATTTGAGAGTGCGAACAACGTCAGTACCTGCGCGGTGTTCTTGAATAGTCCCTTGAAACGCACTTTTTGATAGCCGAACTGGCGCTTCACCACCCGGAACGGGTGCTCTACCTTGGAACGAACCGCTGCCTTCATGTGTTCGGTGTGCTTCACCGCTTCCTTCAACTCACCTTCGGGCATCGCCTTGACGCTGCCGCGTTTGGCAGCGATGTACCAAGTGCGACCGCGCTTGGCTGCTCGCTTCTCGGCACCCTGGTAACCGGCATCGGCGTACACCGTCTTCTCTTTGCCGTGCAGCAGCTTGTCTACTTCCGTCACGTCACCCACGTTTGCTGGTGTGGTGGTCACCGTGTGCACCAAGCCCGATTCAACGTCCACTCCGATGTGCGCTTTCATGCCGAAGTACCACTGCTGGCCTTTCTTCGTCTGATGCATTTCGGGGTCGCGCTGCTTGTCGCGGTTCTTCGTCGACGACGGAGCCTGGATGATCGTGGCATCCACGATAGTGCCCTGACGCAAGAGCAAGCCCTGTTTACCGAGGTAGGAGTTCACCGTTTCGAGAATCCGAACCGCCAAGCCGTGCTGTTCCAGAAACCGGCGGAATTTGAGAATCGTTGTCTCATCCGGGATCGCCTCCTCGTTCAACTCCAACCCAGCGAAGCGCCGCATTGACTCGATCTCATACAGCGCGTCTTCCATCGCAGGATCGCTCAGCGCATACCATTGCTGCATGAAGTGGATGCGCAGCATGGTCGCTGCTGGCATGGGCGGTCGGCCACGTCGGCCAGACGTCGGATAGGCGGGTGCGATCAACGCCAACAGCGCTTCCCACGGCACCACCTTGTCCATCTCTCCAAGAAATTTCTCCCGCCGCGTCGGCTTCTTCTTGGACTCGAAACTGAGCGAGGCAAAGGAACGTTGCTTCATCGACGGGTGCTTCCTGAGGTCTGTCGCTATGATGCCGCAGATCGGGAATAAATCAGAGCATCC
>NZ_AXBJ01000037.1:0-24497 GCF_000473345.1 Rhodanobacter sp. OR87 | reverse complement strand
CGCGTCCACCATCAGCACCTTGATGCGTGTGGCGCGGCGGTTGCGGAACACATACGCTGAACCGTCCAACGGTTCCCGCCCCAGCACTTCGCGCACGTGCACCAGCAGCCGATCCGCACCACAGCGAAAATCTACCGGCGCACTCACCAGCCACCATGCGCACGGTCGACCTGTGCCGCCCACTCCACTCCGCTTCATGCTCATCGCTACGTTCTTGGTTGAACAGGCGCGTAGTGCAGCGGCTACGAAGTACTTGGGGAATATGAGGTGGGCGGACGCTTACGCACTACCAGCAGGCCATCCGTCTCTTTGACGGCGACTGGCATTTCTACGTTGGGCTGGCCCAGGCCTATCGGCAGCTTGGCGAGGAGCGCCGCGCACGGCGAGCCACGAACCGCGCCGACGCGCTCAGTCGCCGCAGCGCCGGGAACCGGGACTAGGGGCGGTTGCCAAGTGACGAGGGCGAAAGCCATCCGAAAACGGGAGCCAGAGTGCACTTTCTACCTAAAGTCGACTCCGGCCCGTTTTTTCTGTCTTTTGAGTCGAGTCGAGTCGTACCATGGCGATTTTCGGAAGCGCTACGAACGGCAACGTCGGGCATCCATCAGTCTGCCCGACGCCCAGCGGCACCATGAAGCCAAGAAGACTCCCCTCGCGCTACGGCAGGTACGCCATGCCGCTGATCCTGACATTCCTGATGACGTTCGCGGTCGCCGGGATCAGTACGTGGATCGCGGTGGAATCGCTGAGCGTGTTTTTCCTGAGGAGCTGGATGAAATCCTGGATGGTGTCCTGGGCGATCGCGTTTCCGGCGATGGTGATGTTGATGCCGGTGACCCAGCGCATCGTCGCGCTGATTGTGCGCAGGGATCAGGAAGATCGATAACGGGGCCAGGCTCGCTTTGCGTTGCGTTGGCGCCCATAAGGGACGAAAACGGGAGCGGCGTGGCAGAGCGCCCGGTCGCCTCGGTCCGAGCGTTCTATAGCAGGTCTCCGGTCATGCCGTGCCGGCAAACGTATCGCCGCTGCGGCGCGTGCTCACGCCTCGCGCTTGACGCGGTGCATCGCGCACAGCTTGTTGCCGTCCGGGTCGCGCACGTACGCCAGGTACAGCGCGCCGAGGTTGCCTTCACGCAGTCCGGGTGGCTGCTCGATCGAGGTGCCGCCATGGGCCACGGCGGTGTCATGGAACGCCTGCACCTGTGCGGGCGAGTTGCACTTGAAGCCGATCGTGCCGCCGTTCGCGAACGTTGCCGCGCTGCCGTCGATCGGCTCGGTCACGCAGAACGTGTTGCCGTCGTGCCGATAGAACAAGCGGCGATGACCCGTGGCGGCGAGGTCATGGTGCGGCTCGCCCGCGCCGAGCGCGCCCAGTACTGCGTCGTAGAACCGTTTCGCGCGCTCGATGTCGTTCGAGCCGACCATCACGTGACTGAACATGGTGTGCTTCCCACGATGGAGTGTCTCGTCCCTGTCGATTGTCCAGGGTCCGTGGCCTAGCCTGCACGGGACGGCAAGCCCGACGCAAGCGCGAGCCCGGGGCGGAGCAGATCAAATCGTCTGGTTCCTGGATTCGTCGTGCTCCGGTCTTGTGCTTGACTGCCACCATCCTGCTTTCGATGCCGTTGCGTCCTTCGGCAGCAGGGTCCGCGCGATCAGGACGGCCAGCAGCGGGATGCCGATCGCGTAGATGTACTGCGTCCGCGACACGCCGATGTTGAACGGGAACCAGATGCCCGGCACGCCGAGCGGATCGAGCAGCTCGCCGCCGAACAGGGCGGCCAGGACCGAGGCCAGCGTGACCAGCGCCAGGGTGCGCAGCGGGCCGCCGCGGACGATGCGCACGACGATCACGGCGAACAGCGCGAGCGAACCCAGCCGGCTGATGCTCGCCCAGGTCGGCAGGTGGGCCAGGGCGCCGACGATGCCGGCGGCGCCCAGCGCGATGGCCAGCGCGTCGATGCTCCGCCATGCGGGCGGGCGCCAGCGGTTCCAGGCCAGCAGCCAGGCGGTCATCGTCGGCGCCCACATCGCCTTGGCCAGCCACGCATAGGTGCGCAGGTCCTGCAGGTCGGTCCATGACACGATCGCATTGTCGAGCCGCCTGGCGGCCGTAAGCGCGAGCGCGATGCCGGCAAACAGCAGGAAACCCTTGCGGCGGCTGCGCGAACCGACCGCGAGCGCCAGGCCGGCGAGCGCCAGCATGGCGGCCGGCTCGACCGCATCGACGACGTAGCCGGCGATGGTCCGCTGCCATTGCGCGCGGTGCAGCGCCTCGCCGACCGGCCGTGGTGCCAGGATCGGCGCGGCATGCATGCCGCCGCCGTCCGCGCTGGGGCCGGGGCGGGGCAGCATGTAGCTGCGCACGGCGAGCACGCCGCTGGTGCCGGCCGCGCCGGCGGGCAGGGCGAAGCGCAGCGGCCGCGTGCCGACCAGGCGCGGCTCGGGGCCGAGCTGGCCCGAGCCACCCAGCCGCTGGCCGTTCCAGTACAGCTCGTAGCCGTCCTCGACCAGGGTCGGCCCGAGGATGTCCCACGACGCGCTGCCGGCCGGCACCGTCACCGCGCGCCGGTACCAGGCGTAGCCGTGATAGCCGCGATGGCCATGCGCACTCCATCCGCCCACGTAGTCGGGCAGGCCCACGTCGCCGTCGTGACTGCCGGGCGGGGCGGTCAGGTCGATCGTCTCCCAGCCGCTGGCGTCAAGGTTGGCGGCCGCCCAGCGCGGATCGTCGCCGGTATGGAATCGCCAGGGGCCGTCGAGCAGGGTGGACGCGGCGCGCAGTGGCGCCGGATCGGGGCGGCCGCCGATGGCCAGGCCCGCGATCATGAGGGCCGCGATCAGCAGCGTCACGATGACGATGCCGACGATCAGCTTGCGCTGCGTTGCATCGATTAATGGCGCCGTCGGGGGCGTCGATTCGGGCATCATGCAGCGACCTCGCAGCCAGGGTCTTGATGTCGGCAAGCAAGCTACCATCTAAAACAATTTAGAAGGTAGTCCGAAGGTCACGGCCCGGAGGATCGAGCAGAACCGCATGCCAGCCGAAAACCGTCATCTGCCGCCACGGCCGATTGCCGCCATCCGGCTGGACGGGGGGCGCCTGTGCCTGGATTTCGTCAACACCATCCACGACCGTGGCGCGGTGGAGGTCGAGGATTACCTGCAGCAGCCGCAGCGCTTGGCGGAGTGGTGCGCGCGTGCCGGGGCGCTGCGCCCGGACGATGGCGTTCGCGCGCCGCGCACCGCACGCGAGCGCGCGGCGCTGATGCGCGAGGTGGAAACCCTGCGCCGACACCTGCATGCGCTGTTCGCCGCGCGGGTCGACGATCTGCCGCTGCCTGCGGACGCCTTGCGCGGCCTGGATCGCTGGCTGCATCGGGCCTGGGAAGGCCAATCGCTGGGCGCGGACGGGCAACTGCACTGGCGTGCCGATGCCCGCGACGCGCGGTTGCCGCTGAAGCGCATCGCGCTGGATGCGCTGGACCTGCTTGGCGATCCGTACGCCTCGCGGCTGCGCCGCTGCGCCAACACCCGCTCCTGCGGCTGGCTGTTCCTCGACACCAGCAAGAACCAGCGCCGCCGCTGGTGCGCCATGGAAACCTGCGGCACCGCCGAGAAGATGCAGCGCTATCGCCAGGGCTGACGAACGGCGGCCGGCGCTGGCGCCCTGTTGCACCAGCGCCGCCGCTCCCGCACCGAACACCGGCTTCCCGCCCAGCCGCTGATTCAACCTCCCGACAGCGAACCGGGCCACGCCGGTACCGCACGGCGAGGTCGCAAGCCAAGGGACAACAGGGTGCGGCTGGTTGAATGCGCTGCTCGCAGGCCGCGGCTCGACGTGATTGGCCACGCGCTCTTTCTCGGCGACTGCCGGCGGCGAGTATGCTGGTATGTCGCCGTGGGCCACCGGGCCGCGGAACTTCCAGGCCTGACCATCGGATACCTTCCCATGAACCTGCATCGTTCGCTGTTTGCCGCCGTGCTGGCTGCTGCCGCCGGCCTTTCCATTGCCCCCGTGGCGCCGGCGCAGACCGCCGCGCCCGCCAACAATGCGCTGGGCGGCAATCCGGTGCCGGGCGTGTGCATGCTTTCGCGCGAGGCGGTGTTCGCGCAGTCCAAGGTGGGGCAGGCGGCCAGCGAGCGGCTGAAGCAGCTGGCGACGCAGCAGCAGACGCTGCTGGAGAACCAGCGCAAGCCGCTGGATGCCGAGGTCCAGGCCTTCCAGCAGAAGGCTGCGTCGCTCACCGAGGCGCAGCGCCAGCAGCAGGGCCAGGCCCTGCAGCAGCGCATGCAGGGCTACCAGGCGCAGGTGAACCAGATCGGCGAGCGCATCCAGCTCACCCGCGCCAAGGTCATGGCGCAGATCGGCGCGCAGGCGCAGCCGATCATCGCCAGTTCCTACGCCAGCCACCACTGCGGCCTGCTGCTGAACCGCGACGCGGTGCTCGGCGGCAACACCAGCAACGACCTCACCAGCGACGTGGTGCACGGCCTGGACGGTAAGATCAGCACGCTCAGCTTCAACCTCGAGCCGGCGCCGGCGAACAGCGGCAAGTAATCCGCAGACAGGGCCGGCTGGCCGGGTTCGCTTTTCCGGGCGACGCCGGCCCGCGGCCGCCGCAGGAAAACCGGAACATCGCCGCCGCGGCGTTGTCCGCCCCGCGCTGGCGCGGACGTATACTGATTGTCCGCTGCGTCATGGCCGCGACACCCGTCCGTCCCGGCCGCCCGACCCGTTGCGGGAGAGCCGTCATGAAATCTTCTCCGCTGCTGCGCCTGTTGTGCCTGGCCTGCCTTGCCCTCGCCGCCGCCGTCGCGCAGGCCGCGACCACGCCGGAGGCCGTCAGTGTGCGCTACAAGGATCCGCAGCACTTCACCGAGGCGACGCGCAGCCGCGGGGTGCACCTGGTCAATCCCGACGCCTACCTGGCGCCGCTCAAGGCGCACATCGTGCAGCGCGCCTCGCGCATCCTGGCGCCGGGCCAGCGGCTGGAGGTCGAGGTGACCGACGTGGTTCGCGCCGGCGCCTACGAACCCTGGCGCGGCCCCGACTTCAACGACGTGCGCATCGTCAAGGACATCTATCCGCCGCGCATCGACCTCGACTTCACCTTGTACGGCGCCGACGGCAAGGTGCTGCGCCAGGGCCAGCGCAAGCTGCGCAACGCAGCCTTCCTCAGCAGCAGCTCGCCGGCCGACCAGGATTCGTTGCGCTACGAGAAATCCCTGATCGATCTGTGGCTGCGGCGGGGCACGGGTAGTCTTTAGGGAAGGTCTGAACAGGCCTTTGCTCGTCATTCCAGCGTAGGCTGGAATCCGGTGTCTTCAAGGAGTTGCCGAGGCGCCGGATCCCCGCTTTCATTGGGATGAGGGCTTGCTCTGTCTTTCCTTGGACGGCCATTCGGCGCCTTCGCGCCGGTACCCCGCGGCCGGCTGGAAGATCGTGCATGCTTCGCTTCGTCGCTGGCGGGCCTGCGTGAGGCCAGGTCGGTTTCGTCCACGTATCCACAGGAGATCTCCATGGAGCCGCAGTTCTGGTTGCAGCGCTGGCGCGAAGGCCGCACCGGTTTCCACCAAGCGACACCGACGCCGCAGCTGCTCCGGCACTGGCCGGCGCTGGCACTGGCGCCGGGCAGCCAGGTGTTCGTGCCGCTGGCCGGCAAGTCGCTGGATCTGCTGTGGCTGGCCGGGCAGGGGCATCGCGTGCTGGGGGTGGAGCTGTCGCCGCTGGCGGTGGCGCAGTTCTTCGACGAGCACGGCCTGACGCCGCAGGTGCATGCCTCGCGCTACGGCACCCACCACGTGGCCGGCGAGATCGAGCTGATCTGCGGCGACGTGTTCGAGCTGGATGCCGCGGCGCTTGCCGATTGTGCGGCGGTGTACGACCGCGCCGCGCTGATCGCCTTGCCGCCGGACCTGCGCCGTCGCTACGTGCGCGAGCTGCACGCACGGCTGCCGACCGGCTGTCGCGGCCTGCTGGTCACGCTGGAGTATCCGCCGCACGAGAAGCAGGGCCCGCCGTTCGCGGTGCCGGAAGCCGAGGTGCGCGAGCTGTATGGCCGCGACTGGGAAGTGGCGACGCTGGAGCGCGCCGACATCCTCGCGCAGCAGCCGGGCTTCGCCGCCGAAGGGGTGAGCGCGCTGGAGACGGTGGCGTACCGGCTGGCGAAGCGATAGGCGGTCCGGCGCGCTCCGCGCGTCCGGGGTGACGCCATGCCAGCGGCGGTTCCGCCGCGCGAAAGTGCGATCGGGTTCCTTTTTCCGGCAGTGCGGCCCTGCGCTCGGCGGCAGCCAGGCCGAAACGGTGTCAGGATGCTTTCCGTTCCGGCCTTGCCGGACACGTCGGCTTGCGCCCGCGGGAGACGCACCGGGTAGACGGAGGCGCGTTTGTGCGAGTCGACGCGACCCCCGGTTTCGCTGCACTCTTCGCAGATATGTCCTGCGCGAGCCAGGGGGGGCTTCGTGATCGTGAGGTTGTCGCCAGTGAACTGCAAGGTGGTCGATGGGATTTGCGCGCATGAGGGATGAGCGTACGGGTGTTCCCGGCTGGCTGGCTCTTGCGTCCTTCGCCCTGATCACCCTGCTGGCATGGCTGGCGCTGGTGCCCCCGCGCGCGCACTTCGCGGTGGAAGGCGGCGTCATCCTGGTACCGCCCCCGCCGGAGGCCGCGGTCAGGCTGTGGCTGAGCACGGCGGATCGCCGGCTGCGCCTGGCGCGGCAACCCGATATCGAGGCAGGCGCCGGCGAGCCGTCGTCCGCCGACGTGGTGGTCGACATCGACCGCAAGTACCAGTCCATCGTCGGCTTCGGCGCGGCGCTGACCGACTCCTCGGCGTGGTTGCTGCAGAACCGGCTGAACGCGCCGCAGCGCGCCGCGTTGCTGCGCGAGTTGTTCGGCCCGCCGCCCGGGCTCAACTTCAACATGACGCGGCTGACCATCGGCGCCTCGGATTTCTCGCTGCAGCCCTACACCCTGGACGACCTGCCCGCCGGCGACACCGATCCGCAGCTGCTGCATTTCAATGTCGCGGCGAACCTGCAGGACGTGATACCGAGCGTGCGCGAGACCCTGTCCGTCAACCCGCAGCTGCGCATCATCGCCTCGCCGTGGAGCGCGCCGGCGTGGATGAAGACCAGCGCGAACCTGATCGGCGGCGGCCTGCTGGAGCAGTTCGAAAGCACCTACGCGGACTACCTGGTCAAGTACGTCGACACCTACCGCAGCTACGGCATCCCCATCTTCGCGCTGACCCTGCAGAACGAGCCGGCCTTCGTGCCGCTGACCTACCCGGGCATGGAACTGCCCCCGGCCACGCGCGCGCGCATCATTGCGCAGTATCTCGGTCCGGCGCTGGCGCAACGCAGCCCGAAGACGCTCATCCTCGGCTGGGACCACAACTGGGACCAGCCGGACCAGCCGCTGGGCGTGCTGGGCGACCTCGACGCCGAGCGCTACGTCGACGGCATCGCCTGGCACTGCTACAGCGGCAGCCCGTATGCGCAGGGCCAGGTGCATCGCGCGTTTCCGGCCAAGGACACCTACATCACCGAGTGTTCCGGCGGCGACTGGGAGTCGGCCAGGAACGGCGAGCTGCTGTGGTTCACGCGCGACCTGCTGCTGGTCGGGCTGCGGCAGTGGGCGCGCGGCATCGTGTACTGGAACCTGGCGCTGGACGAGCAGCATGGCCCGCATCTGGGCGGCTGCGACCTGTGCAAGGGGGTGGTCACGATCGACTCGCGCACCGGCGAGGTGAGCCGCAACGACGAGTACTACGCGTTTGCGCACTTCAGCCGCTTCGTGCTGCCCGGCGCGGTGCGGGTACGCTCCAGCGATACCGACAAGGGCCTCGCCAACGTGGCGTTCCAGAACGCCGCCGGCGGATCGGTGGTGCTGGTGATGGTCAACAGCGAGGCGCAGCCGCGCCGCGTCACCGTGGTGCAGGAGCAGACCCGTTTCCACTACACCTTGCCGGCGCAGAGCGTGGCGACGTTCGAGTGGAAGCCGCGCCGGCCGGAGCGGTCCGCGAATGCGGCGCCTGCGTCGCCGGCCAGTGCCGCGCCGGCCGGGACGCCGCCCGGCGGCGGCGCCGGTTGAGCCCGGTGCTACAGTGCTCCGCTCCCCCTTGCCACACGAAGCGAGCACCGCGATGACCAGCCCGGCCTTCTACCCCATCGGCACTCCCGGACAGCCCTGGGGCGGGGCGGACGTGGCGGTGTGGCGCTCAAGGCAGGCCGTCAGGCGCAGCTACGCGGCGGAGGTGGCGAGCCTGATCGAGGCCCTGCGCGCGCGCTTCGACGTATCCGACTACGGCCGGCTCGACTATCCCTCCGGCAGCTATCCGCTGTTCGCGATCAAAAGCCGCGACTGGCGCGACGAACTCCCCGTCGCGCTGGTGACCGGCGGCGTGCACGGCTACGAGACCAGCGGCGTGCACGGCGCGTTGCAGTTCGTCGAGCGGCACGCGGCGCACTACGCGGGGCGGATCAACCTGCTGGTGGCGCCCTGCGTGAGCCCGTGGGGCTACGAGCGCGTCCATCGCTGGAATCCGGATGCGCTCGACCCGAACCGCTCGTTCCGCGCCGACAGCCCGGCGCAGGAATCGGCGGCGTTGATGCGGCTGGTCGCGCCGTGGCGCGAGCGCGTGCGGGTGCATATCGACCTGCACGAAACCACCGACAGCGACGAGAGCGAGTTCCGCCCGGCGCTGGCCGCGCGCGACGGCAAGCCGTACGAGCCGGGCACCATTCCCGATGGTTTCTATCTGTGCGCGGACAGCGCCAATCCGCAGCCGGCGTTCCAGCAGGCGGTGATCGCCGCGGTGGCGAAGGTCACCCATATCGCACCGGCCGACCCCGACGGCACCATCATCGGCTCGCCGGTGGTGGCGCATGGCGTGATCGAGTACGACTGCCGCAAGCTGGGCCTGTGCGCCGGCATCACCGACGCGCCGTACCGCACCACCACCGAGGTCTACCCCGACAGCCCGCGCGCCACGCCCGCACAGTGCAACGCCGCGCAGGCGGCGGCGGTGTGCGCGGCGATCGACTACGCGCTGGCGCACGGGGCCGGCTGAGGCGGAGACGGGCATGTCGCTCAAAGCCGACTTCGAGCTGATGGCCCGCTACAACCAGTGGATGAATGCGCGGCTCCTTGCGGCGGCCGCGCAGCTGGACGAGGCGCAGTGGCATGCGGACCGCGGCGCGTTCTTCGGTTCGATCGCCGCCACGCTGGAACACATCCTCGTCGCCGACACGCACTGGCTGAAGCGCTTCGCGGCGGCCATGCCCGGCCTGACCTCGCTCGACTACGTGCGTGCGCTGCCACTGCCCGAGCCGGTCCGCGGCATCACGTTTCCTGGCCTCGCGCGGCTGCGCGGCGAGCGTGAGGCGATGGACGCGGCGATCGTGGATTTCACCGGCGAGGCCAGCGACGACCTGTATGCCCTTCCGCTGCGCTACGTGAACAGCGCCGGCGAGCCGCACAGCAAGCCGTTCGGGCTGGTGCTGCGTCACGTCTTCAACCACCAGACCCACCACCGCGGCCAGGTCACCGCCTTGTTCAGCCAGCTCGGCATCGACGTTGGCGTGACCGACCTGTCCGCGTTGATAGTGGAAATTCCGGCATGAATCGGCGGCATCGCTGACCATGTCGCGCGACGCCACCCCCGCCGACTTCCCCGCGATCCTCGCCCTCAACGAGGCGTTCGTGGCGGTGCTGAGTCCGCTCGATGCCGCGCGGCTGGCGCGGCTGCATGCGCAGGCGGCGTGGCATCGGGTGGCCGAGGTCGAGGGGAGGGTGACGGCGTTCCTGCTCGCCTTCCGCGAAGGCGCCGACTACGACAGCCCCAACTACCGCTGGTTCGCGCAGCGCTATCCGCGCTTCCTGTACGTGGACCGCGTGGTGGTGGCGGGCGACGCGCAGGCGCGCGGCGCGGGCACCGTGCTGTACCGCGAGCTGCATGCGCAGGCGCGGCGCGATGCGGTGCCGTGGATCACCTGCGAGTTCGACCTCGAACCGCCCAACCCGGCGTCCGCGCGTTTCCACGCGCGGCTGGGCTTTGGCGAAGTCGGCCGGCATTCGCTGCACGGCGGCAAGAAGACCGTCTCGCTGCAGGCGCTCGATGTCGTCGCGGGTGACACGCCGCTGGCGGCCGTCGACGCCGGCTGATTTCCCGCTGCCGCCGAATGGTGCGGCGGCTGTCGTCGAACGGGTACTTGCGGACATGCCGGGGTGGCCGGCGCGGACCGCATTGCGCGACATGCGCGTGTGCTAGCATCGCCGCAGAAGGGGAGTAGCTCCCAATCGCTGTCGCCGTCATGACGAGCTTCCGCTCCGGTGCAGCAGCAAGCCACCCGCTGGTTTGCGAGCAAGACCTTCGCCGTTCCACGGCGAAGGCGCGTCCATCACCGATGCCCCTGGCCGTGGCCTTTCGAGACTTGCCGGAGCCTTCGCATGCCCATGGACGTCCACCCGCCACCGTGACACGCGCCGGCTCCATCCTGTGCGCCGGCCGGCTCCTGCCGCCGGTGCCGAACCCCATCCACCGAAGAGACTTCCCATGGAACTGCTGGCCAACCCCGAAACCTGGATCGCCCTTGCCACGCTGACCGCGCTGGAGCTGGTGCTCGGCATCGACAACATCATTTTCATCTCGATCCTGGCGGGCAAATTGCCGCCCGCACAGCGCGACAAGGCGCGCCGTGCGGGCATCGTGCTGGCGGCGGTCACGCGGCTGGGCCTGCTGCTGGCGATCGCCTGGATCGTCGGGCTGACCGCGCCGCTGTTCTCGCTGTTCGGCCATGCGTTCTCGTGGCGCGACCTGATCCTGCTCGGCGGCGGGCTGTTCCTGATCGGCAAGGCCACGCACGAGATTCACCAGAAGCTGGAGGGGACCACCGAGCAGGTGACGATCGGCACGGCGGCGGCGACGTTCGGCGGCGTGGTCGCGCAGATCATGCTGCTGGACATCGTGTTCTCGCTCGACTCCATCATCACCGCGGTCGGCATGGTCGACGAGCGCTGGGTGATGGTCACCGCGATCCTCGCCTCGATCGGCTTCATGCTGGCGTTCGCGCGGCCGATCGGCGAGTTCGTCGAGCGCCACCCCACGGTCAAGGTGCTCGCGCTGAGCTTCCTGATCATGATCGGCCTGGTGCTGATGGCGGACGGCTTCGGCCAGCACATTCCGAAGGGCTACATCTACGCCGCGATGGCCTTCTCGGTATTCGTCGAGCTGGTCAACCTGGCGATCCGCCGGCGCGCGAACCAAGCGCTGGCGCCGGTGGCGCTGCACGAGAAGTACGCTCGCGACGAGGCCGACTGAATACCTGGGCCGTGCTCGCCGCGCGGGGCACGAGTCGGCCGCCAACGCGTCAGCCGCGGCCGGACGCTTTTGCGCCCGGCCGCGTTTTCGCGGCGGCGACGACGTCGCACCCCGGCACGATGCGAGTTGACCTCGGTCAATACCACCCGGTGGCTGGCGAGTACGCTCAAACGCGGTGCCGCTTCGTGCGCATGCGGTCCGTGCGCGTGCAGCGGGTTGGCCCGGCTTCCGCGAGGGGGTGGCTGAAGCGGGGCGTCTTGTGTGTCGAGGAATCAGCCCATGTCAAACATTGCACGATGGAATCCCGTCAAGGCCGTGACCAGTTTCGATCCGCTGCTCACCTTCGAGGACATGTTTCGCGGTCTGCGCCAGCGCGCGCCTTGGCGCGAACTGGAGACGACGGCGCCGGACATGCGCCTGGACGTCTCCGAGGACGACAAGTCGTTCCTGGTCAAGGCCGAGGTGCCCGGCGTCAGCAAGGACGACATCCAGGTCTCGATCGATGGCAACCAGGTCGCGATCAGCGCCGAAGTGAAACGCGAAACCACCAAGAAGGGCGATGACCGGAAGGATCTGTACACCGAGCGCTACTACGGCAGCGTCTATCGCGCCTTCACGTTGCCCAACGACATCGACGACAGCAAGGCGGACGCCCGTTACGACAACGGCGTGCTCACCTTGAGCCTGCCGAAGAAGTCGAACGGCAGTGCGCACAAGATCAAGGTCAGCTGAACCGGCCAGGCCGTTGCACGGCGCCGCGGCGCGGCCCGGGCAACGGTCGGTATGCCGATGCGTTCCCGGGCGCGGCGGCGCGATCGGGTCATCCGCCCTGTCGCGGTGACAGGGGCGGATCATCACGCCAGCAGGTTCCCGCCATGGGCACGGTCTCCGGCAAGACGAAGAACGGGTTTACCTACCAGGGCGATCACGCGCCGGCGAGTGCCGGGCGCGTCATCTGGACGGCGACGTTTCGCCGCGACGGCGACTACGCCGGCATGCGGCATGGCTGCCTCTACGGCATGCAGGACGTTCCGCCGTCGGCGCTCGACGACCTGGTCAAGGCCGATATCGAGGCGACCTGGGGCGATGCCAGCTGAGAGGCGATGCGAGCCAAGGCTCGCCTGTGCGCGGTCGCGCTCCGCTGCCGCAGCTGCGTCGCACGCGGGGCTGCAGGGCGCGGCGCGATGTGCTCGATAATGTCCTCCTTTTGATCGGCGGACATGAGCGTGAGCGACCCTCGGCAGCCGTTGTGGCTGCTCCCCGGATTCCTGTGCGACGACGACCTGTGGCGCGACCAGCTGACCGGCCTGGCCGACATCGCCGCATGCACCGTGGCCGACCTCGGCCACGCTGACAGCATCGCCGCGCTGGCACAGCAGGTGCTGGACGCGGCGCCGCCACGCTTTGCGCTGGCCGGCTTCTCCTTCGGCGGCTACGTCGCCCAGGAAATCGCGCGGCAGGCGCCGCAGCGGATCGCGCGGCTGGCGCTGCTCGACACCTCGTTCCACGCCGATACGCCCGAGCGCATCGCGCAGCGGCGCGCGGCGAACCGCTCGGTCAGCCTGCCCGGCGAGTTCCGCGGCATGACCGAACGGCTGCTGCCGAGCTTCGTCGCGGCCGAACGCCTGCACGACACCGCGCTGGCGCAACGGATCAACGCGATGACGCTGCGCCAGGGCCGCGAGGTGTTCATCCGGCAGAACGCGATGCGGCGCGAAGACGGCGCGGCGGCGTTGCGCGCGCTGACCTGTCCGGCGCTAGTGCTGTGCGGTCGGCACGACGTGCTCACGCCGCCCGCGTTGCACCAGTCGATGGCGGCGCTGATGCCGCAGGCGCGCCTGGTGGTGGTCGAGGACAGCGGCCACATGAGCCCGATGGAGCAACCCGCGGCGGTTACCCGCGCGCTGCGCGAGTGGCTGGCGGCATAGACGCGCGCGAGCTGTCCGGCTGTCCGCTGTGGCGCGGCGGCTGTCCGCGGACAGCCTGCCGGCGTCGCGTGCGCATCGGCCCGATGCAGGCAGGACAAGGCCTGGCGCGCTTCGTGGCGGGTTGGCACGGGGATTGCTCTCCCTGCATCACAGGGAACATTCACCCACCCGCGGAGACACGTCATGAAATTCGAATCGCAGATCCTGGTCAGCCTGTTCGTCGTCTGCTTCGCGCTGTGCGCGCTGGTCATGGGCGCCATGCTGACCGCCACCCCCAGCTCGGTGCAGCTGGCCCATGCGAACCCGGCGGCGCAGGTGGTTCCGGTCGCGTCGGCCAGCTGAAGCCGCGGCGACGCCGCCCCGGCGGGTGGCCGCGACGCGCCGCCGCGAAGCATGGCTTTCGTCATGCATGCCAGCGCGGCGCATTGGGTAGGATCGGGTCTTCCCCACCACGAGATCCGTACCGATGAAGCATCCGATCGCGCTGGCCCTGGCCATTGCCCTGTCCGGCTCCATGGCCGCCTGCACCGATGTCGGCAGCGACAAGAACAGCTCCACCCCGGCGCAGGCGCACCGCGATGCGGTGGCCACCGACGCCGGCAATCCATTCTTCGCCGAAAGCCCGCTGCCGCTGCACTACCCGCAGTTCGACCGGATCAAGGACCGCGATTTCGCGCCCGCCTTCGACCGCGGCATGGCCGAGCAGTTGAAGGAAGTGCAGGCAATCGCCGGCAACGCCGAGGCGCCCAGTTTCGACAACACCATCGTCGCGCTGGAGAAATCCGGGCAGATCCTCACCCGCACCTCGACTGTGTTCTTCAACCTGGTCGGCGCCGACACCAACGACGCGCGCAAGGCGCTGCAGGCCGAGTACGCGCCGAAGCTGGCGGCGCACCGCGACGCGATCTCGCTGGACCCGCGGCTGTTCGCGCGCATCCAGCAGCTGTTCGACACGCGCGACAGCCTGGGTCTGGACGCCGAGGGCGTGCGCCTGATCGAGCGCTACCACACCAGCTTCGTGCGCGCCGGCGCCAGGCTGTCCGACGCCGACAAGGCGCAGCTGAAGGCGACCAACGGCGAGCTGGCGAAGCTGGGCACCCAGTTCAGCCAGAACGTGCTGGCCGAGGTGAACGACTCGGCCGTGGTGGTCGACACGAAGGAAGCACTGGCCGGCCTCACCGACGAACAGATCGGCGCCGCCGCCGCGGCCGCGAAGGCGAAGGGCCTGGACGGCAAGTACGTGATCGCCCTGCTCAACACCACCGGGCAGCCGCCGGAAGCGCAGCTGCAGAACCGCGCGCTACGCCAGCGCCTGCACCAGGCGTCGATCGCGCGCGGCAGCCGCGGCAACCCGTACGACAACACCGCGATCGTGGCGCAGGTGCTGAAGCTGCGTGCGGAGAAGGCGACCATGCTCGGCTATCCCAGCTACGCCGCCTACGTGCTGGCCGACGAGACGGCGCAGACGCCGGAGGCCGTCAACGCCATGCTGACCCAGCTGGCGCCGCCGGCGGTGGCGAACGCGAAGCGCGAGGGCGCGGCGCTGCAGGCGATGATCGACAAGGAGCAGGCGGCGAAGGGCGAGCCGACGTTCGCGCTCGAACCCTGGGACTGGGCGTACTACACCGAGAAGCTGCGCGCCGAGAAGTACGACTTCGACGAGAGCCAGCTCAAGCCGTACTTCGAGATGAAGAACGTGCTGGAGAACGGCGTGTTCCACGCCGCCGGCCAGCTCTACGGGCTCAGCTTCAAGCAGCGCACCGACCTGCCGGTGTACCACCCCGACGTGCTGGTCTACGACGTGTACGACGCGGACGGCAAGCAGCTGGCGATCTTCCTGGCCGACATGTATGCGCGGCCGTCCAAGCGCGGTGGCGCGTGGATGAACGCCTACGTCGAGCAGTCCGCGCTGACCGGCAACCTGCCGGTGGTGGCCAACCACCTCAATATCACCAAGCCGGCCAGCGGCCCGACCCTGCTGACCTGGGACGAGGTGACCACCATGTTCCACGAGTTCGGCCATGCGCTGCACGGCATGTTCTCGAACGTGCAGTACCCGTACTTCGCCGGCACCAGCGTGCCGCGCGACTTCGTCGAGTTCCCCTCGCAGGTGAACGAGATGTGGGCCGACTGGCCGAGCGTGCTGGCCAACTACGCCAGGCACTACCAGACCGGCACGCCGATGCCGAAGGCGCTGCTGGACAAGGTGCTGGCCACCGTGAAGTTCAACCAGGGCTTCGCCACCACCGAGTACCTCGGTTCGGCGATGCTCGACCAGAGCTGGCACCAGATCGGTGTCGACAGGATCCCCGAGGCCGGCGGCGTGGTGGCGTTCGAGGCCGCCGCGCTGAAGGCGAACGGCACCGACTACGCGCCGGTGCCGCCGCGCTACCGCACGCCGTACTTCAGCCACATCATGGGCGGCTACGCGGCCGGCTACTACGCCTACCTCTGGTCGGAGGTGCTGGACGCGAACACGGTGGAGTGGATCAAGGCGAACGGCGGCCTCACCCGCGCCAACGGCGACCGCTTCCGCGCCACGTTGCTGTCGCGCGGCGGCAGCAAGGACGCGCTGCAGCTGTTCCGCGACTTCACCGGGCAGGAACCCAAGATCGAGCCGCTGCTCAAGCGGCGCGGACTGGACGGCGCGGTCGACTGAGCCGGATTCGCCCGCTGGAAACGAAGCCGCCCGGAGCGATCCGGGCGGCTTTTTTGTGTGATGCGTGGAGCAGCGCCGGCGCGGTGAAGCAGGCGCGGGTCGAATGCTCCGGGGCGCGATGCCTGCGGCGCGAATGCCGAACGCCAGGGCCAGGTCATGCGCGAGCGCATCCACCTAATCGTTGACAGACGTATGACGGCTACCTAACTTTAGACGTAGGCCGTCGCGTCGGCCCGCCCGTCCACACTGGCGAAGTCGTATCGACATCGTGGCTTCACTACGCGATTTCCGGATCCTTGCCGCGTAGCTTGTGTGTGGACGCACAGTCGGTTGCGGCACTGCATTTGGAAACGACAAACATGTTGAAGCTATTTACCGCCCATGAGGTGGAGGCCATGCGTCGCGACGCCAGGAAGCGCGCGCGCATGAGCGGTATGGCCCTGGCCAAGGCGTTCGACCAGATTGCCGCGGAGTACGGGTACCGGAATTGGTCGCTGCTGCAGAAGAACGGCTGCCTCCCTTCCGATAGACCACAGCCTTGGTTCTTCCGACGTAGTCCGGAAGAAATCGCTCAATCCATGCGTGTAGTGCCCGACCCACACTCTAGGGCAGAGCGCCGAACGCAGTCGCAGATCGCGCGCGATAGCGTGCAGGCTTTGGACGCAAAATTCGCCAGCGCAGCGAACGCCGTCGACTTCGCCATTGCATACGTCGAAGGAATCCTCGGCCAGCCGCGTTTCCAGCTGAGCACGAAGTCGGTCGCCTACTGGGAGATGCGCCACTGGTTGCCCTACGGAGCGATCGGGGTGAACGGCACGACGCACATCCTCGTCAACCGCGGCTACAAGCCTCAGGGATCGACGTCGGAAAGCTATGTCGAGTACGAGGAATTTCCTCAGCTATGGCTGCCACTGAAGGTCGATAGCTGGCAGCTCTTCGCCCACCCGACGGCTTCGCAACCATTCCTCTTCAACGATGGGTGCCCGCCATGGGGAAGCAGGAAGAACGCGGGAGCCTATCTTGAGCGCCTGAAGGAACTGCGCAAACAGCTGTGATCGCGCGAGCTGATCGGTGGCCGGGTTGGATCCCGGCCGCCGATGACCTTCGCGTCGTAGGTCGATCGGATATCGGGGGTGGTGACATGACGTGGATAGTGGAGCTCAATGGTGACCAGCACAGCCTGTGCGAGCTGGAAGCGAGCTGTCGCGGCGAAGGCCCCATAGTGCTCGTCAGTGGACATTATCGGCTCGATTCGGCGCTCTTCGCGCAGGTCGATGACTACGAGTCAGCCGAGACCATCGCGCAACGGGAAGTCGGCTATCTGAACGGATACGCGAGACTGTTCCTGGCTACGCACTGGAAGATCGCGGTCGGCAACATCAGCCGAGAAGAGCCAGACAAGCCGAAGGTGCACTATGCGACGATTACGGACGGACTGGTGGTCTCCGCACGACTCGTCGGCATCAGGCTAGGTGATGACGAGGGCGTCTTCCAGGAGCCGGATCTCGGTCCGGGGCTCCGCGCATGGCGGGCTCTGGTGCAGGAGGAGCAGGTCGTCGCAGACGTGCAGCAGTACCTCCGGGGCCCCCTCGACGACTGGAGCAATCTGGGCCGCATCATCGAGGCCATTGAGCACGACGCCGGTGGCATTGACAAGCTAATTGCGACGGGCTGGATCGACGCGCGTTCGCTCAAACGCTTTCATGCGACCGCCAACAACCCGTTAGTCGCAGGCGTCACCGCCAGGCATGGCGCGCGCAAGTACAAGGCGCCTGGAAGCCCCATGGATACCCACGAAGCCCAAAGCCTAATCACGGGTATTGCGCGCAAGTGGATCATCGCCAAAATTGGCGCCACTGCCGGTGCCAGCGACGTCCCTCCGCTTTGAGTAGCGGGGCGGAAAACGGGGTCGGGTTCACTTAGTCCAACGCGGACTCTGGATCGGTAGCAACCACTGAACTCGAATAACCCGCATGGCGGCGTGCCGATCAAGATCTCTTGACCCTGCTGATCCATTTCATCGGCATGCGCTAGAGTGAGTCGGCCTCTCTTCACGAGTCCGCTTCTTGTCCACGCCGCGTCCAGTCTCCCCGGAACCGCGCCGAGCCCGTATCGTGCGCGGGCTGCTGTTCGCGGCCGGTGCGCTGTCACTGGCGCTTGCCGTGCTCGGCACGGTGTTGCCGGTGCTGCCGACGGTGCCGTTCCTGCTGCTGACCACTGCCTGCTGGTCGCGGGCGTCGCCGCGCTGGCATCGCTGGCTGCTGGCGCGGCCGCGGTTGGGGCCGGCGATTAAGCGCTGGGAGCGCGAGCGCACGATTCCGCGGCGGGCCAAGTTCAGCGCGGTCGTGCTGATCGTGCTGTCGATGGGCACGTCGATCTGGCTGCTGCGCGAGCACGCGTGGTTGCCGTGGGCGCTGGCGGGTGTGGCCGCGCCGGTGCTCGTGTTCATCCTGCGCCTGCGGGAAACGCGTGACGGCGCGTGATGAGGGATTGCCGGCGCAGTCTGCGGTGGCAGCTACTGACTGAGCCGCCGCCTCAGTGCGCCCGATCGTGCCGCGGCCAGCGCAGGTCGGCCACTACCGGGAAGTGGTCGGACGGGTAGCGGCCGTCCTGTTGCGTGGTGACGGTACGCACCGTGTCGGCGTGCAGGCCGCGGTAGAGAATCCAGTCGATGCGCCGGTCCGGCGTGCCGGTGAAATTGTGGAAGGTGGCTTCCGGGCCGCTGTGGGTGGTGGCGTCCAGCCAGGCGTCGTGCAGCAGTCCGGTGAGCAGCGCATGCGCGGGACTGGCCGGCGCGGTGTTGAAGTCGCCGGTCAGCACGATCGGCAGCGCCGCGGGCAGGGCCTGGAGGCGGCCGAGGATTTCCTGCGCCGCGCGGGTGCGCGCCGGCTCGTCCTGGTCGCGGTAGGGGAAGTGCGTGTTGGCGTAGTAGAAGCGCTGGCCGCCGGCCTTCAGCTCGAACACCGCCCAGGTCACCATGCGCGGGAACGGATGCCCCCAGCTGATGCTGCCGGGCACGTCTGGCGTGTCGGACAGCCAGTAGTCGCCGGACTCCACTAGCTTGAGCCGGTCGGTGCGGTAGAACACGCCCATGTGCTCGTCGCCGTCGTCGCCGCGGCGGCCGCGCCCGAACCAGGTGTAATGCGTGAGCTTGCCGACCAGATAGTCGCCCTGCAGCTTGTACAGCTCCTGCGTGCCGATCAGGTCGGGCTGCTGTTCGCGGATGGTGCGCACCATCAGGTCGCGGCGCAGCTCCCAGCGGTTCGCACCGTCGTCGGGGCTGGGCAGGCGCACGTTGAAGCTCATCACGCGCAGCGTCTGCGCCGCGACCGGCCAGGCCGGTATGGACAGCATGGCTGCGGCAAGCAGCAAGTGGATGAGGCGCATGGCGGTTCCTTCGAACGCATCGGCACGGGAGGGTCGCCCTAGCATAGCGGTGCCACCGGGGTGATGATGAAGGCCACGCCGCATCCCAGGGCGCAGGATCATGCCGATGAAACCACGGTTCCGAATCATCCTGCTGCTGGTGGCGTGCGCCTTCGCCGCCGCGCTGCCGGCAAGGCAGGCGCCCGATGCGCAGCAGACGCAGGCCTACATCCACCGCGCGTGGGCCACGCTGACACGCTCGATGGACGACTGCTCGGCGCTGGGCGATCCCAAGCTGGGCGCGCCGTCGGTGCTGTACCTGCCGGCGAACCTGCCACCACCGCCGGAGCTGGCCGCGGTGAAGCGGCGCTGCAAGGTCGACGTGCAGGTGCTGCCGCGGGCGATCGGCCAGCTCGGCGACATCGCGCCGAGCGCGCTGGCGCGGCAGGGCCTGCTCTACCTGCCGCATCCGTACGTGGTGCCGGGCGGCTTCTTCAACGAGATGTACGGCTGGGACAGCTATTTCATCGTGCTCGGCCTGGTCGCCGACCACCGCGAGGCGCTGGCGCGCGACATGGTCGAGAACGCGCTGTTCGAGGTGCAGTACTACGGGGCGGTGCTCAACGCGAACCGAAGCTATTACCTCAGCCGTTCGCAGCCGCCGTTGCTGAGTTCGATGGTCCGCGCCGTGCTGGACGACCCGGACAGCTTCGGGAGCAAGGCCGCAGCGCATGCTTGGCTGGAACGCGCGTATCCGCTCGCCGTGCGCGACCACGCCACCTGGACGCGCAAGGAGCACCGCGCCGGCACCACCGGCCTGGCGCGCTACTACGACTACGGCGGCGCCGCGCCGGTGCTGGAGATGCGCGACAGCCGCTACCTGCGCGGCGTGATCGACTGGCTGCTCGCGCACCCGTCGCAGGATCCCGGTTATCTGGTCAAGGCCGCCGAGCATCCGGACGCGGCGGAAGCCGCGCGGCTCAAGACCGCCAGCTGCGACGTCGAGGCTTCGAAGGTCTGCGCCGGCGCCTGGTCGCAGGGCTACCGGCTGAGCGCGGACTACTACCTCGGCGACCGCGCGATGCGCGAGTCGGGTTTCGACACCACCTTCCGCATGGGCCCGTTCGGCGGCTCCACCCACCACTACGCGCCGGTCGATCTGAACAGCCTGCTATACCGCTACGAGCGCGACCTACATGACTTCGCCGCGCAGCTGGGGCATACGGCGGATGCTGCACGCTGGGCCGAGGTCGCCGCGGCGCGACGCGCGGCGATCGACACCTACCTGTGGCGCGCCGACCAGGGCATGTACATGGACTACGACTTCGTGCGCGGCAAGCCGTCCGACTACCACTTCGTTTCCACCTACTACCCGCTGTGGGCCGGCGCGGCGTCGCCGGCGCAGGCCGCGTCGCTGCGCGGCAAGCTCGCCCTGTTCGAGCGCAAGGGCGGCCTGCAGACCAGCGACCACGCCAGCGGCGCGCAGTGGGACGCGCCGTTCGGCTGGGCGCCGACCAACTGGCTGGCGGTGGCCGGGTTGGACGCCTATGGCTTCCACGACGACGCCCGCCGCATCGCGCGCGAGTTCACCGCCACCATCGAGCGCAGCCTCGCCGCCGACGGCACCATCCGCGAGAAATACAACATGGCCAGCGGCAACGCCGAGGTGAAGATCAGCGCCGGCTACACCGCCAACGTGATCGGCTTCGGCTGGAGCAACGGCGTGTACCTGAAGCTGCAGGCGCTGCTGCGCGAGCGCCCGGGCGATCGGTAAGCTGCGCCGTCGACACATCGGTCTCGGGCATAATCGCCGTTGCAGGGGACCAGGGGATACGCATCGCGGCACCGGCCGTCCGCCGGCCCGACCGTCGGGCCGCGGCCGTGCACGCGTCGCCCGTGCCCTCGTGCCCTCGTGCCCTCGTGCCAACAGCGGCGGGCAACCGCCTTGCGTCGTCCATCCACAGGGGAAAGGGAATGAATACCTACAATCCGTACGAGGCGCCGAAAGCCGACATCGCCGCGCCGCCGGCGAGCGATGCCGACATCGAGCAGGTGGCCGGTGCGCAGAAGCTGATCATCTTTTCGATCCTCGGCTATTTCGCCGGTGCCGCGGTGCAGACTTTCCTTGGCCCGGTCGGCGTGCTGGTGGTGCTGGGCGCGGTGCTCGCGGGGCTGGTCGGCACGTTCCGCCTGTGCGCGGGGCTGGGCTATTCGATGCCGGTGCGGGTGATCCTGATCGTGCTGATGTTCGTGCCGCTGGTCAGCCTGGTCGTGCTGCTGGTGCTGAACGCGAAGGCCACCGCCAGGCTGCGTGCAGCCGGCTATCACGTGGGGCTGCTGGGGGCGACGCGCTGAAGGCGACGCGCCGGCCGGCGTGCCTGCCGCCGGCGCGGATTCAGGGAGCGGCGAGGCTGGCGGTCATGGCGCGCCCGACGCTGCACTTGAGGTAGGGCGAGCCGCCCAGCCAGCGCGCATCGGGATAGTAGGAGAACACGTACTGGCCGCCCTTGAGCGCGTCGATCAGCGGCCGCGCGATCGCGTTGCGCACCGCCGGGCAGCCGTAGCTGCGGCCGATGCGGCCCTGCTGGCGGGCGAGTGCCGGGTTGACGTAGGCCGCGCCGTGGATCACCAGCGCGCGCTCCAGCGCGTGGTCGTTGGTGCCCGGCTCGAGGCCTTCCATGCGCAGCGAGTAGCCGTTGCGGCCGGCGTAGGTGCCCAGCGTGCGGAACAGGCCCAGGCTCGATTGCAGACTCTCCGGCGTGTTCGAGAATTTCGTGGCCAGGTTCTCGCCGGTGTTGCGCCCGTGCGCCACCAGCTCGTGGTACAGCAGCTTGCGCCGGGTCAGGTCGAACACCCACAGCCGCGGTTCGGTCGAAGGCTTCGAATAGTCGATCACCGCCAGCCGGTCGGACGGCGGCTGGCCCTGCGCGGCGGCACATTCGGTGGCGGCCAGCGCCAGCCCGATCACCTTGGGGTTCGCCTGCGGCGCGAGCTGGCTGAGCGCGTCCTGCAGCGACGGCGTGGCGGCGTGCACCGCGGCGAAACAGCCGGCGCAAAGCAACATCAGGATGGCGACGGGGCGCAGGAGTCGGCTCATCGGAACGGCTGGGTGGGGGACGGGTCGGGCATGCGGTCGTCGATGCTAGCAGCCCCCCGTTAAGAACCCGTCGGGCGGCGGCCGCTTGCGCGCGCAGGCGGCTGTGCTATGACAGGCCGGTCTTCCTTGCGCAGGGCCGTGCCGTGCCATCCAGATTTTTCCGTGTCGTTCGGGGCGTCGCCATGCTGGGCTTGCTGCTGGGAACGGCATTGCACGCGCAACAGCCTGCGCCCGAGCCGCCGCCGGGACCGGTGGCCGAGCAGATCCGCGAACGCATCGAGCAGTGGCGCGCTGCGCATGCCGATGCCGCCGCGGCCCAGGCGCCCGGCAACGCGGTGGCAGCGTTCTACGAACAGAACCGGTTCGCGCCGGCATGGACGCAAGCGGGCAATCTCGACCAGTTGCTGGCCGCGCTGCGCGACATGGCCGGCGACGGCCTCGGCCCGGAAGACTATGCGCTGACCGAACTGCAGCGTCGGCGCGCCGTGCTCATCGACCCGCAGGCCACGGCGCAGCAGCGCGCACAGTTCGACCTGCTGGCCACCGATGCCTGCTTCGCCGCGCTGCTGCACCTGTATCGCGGCAAGGTCGATCCGGCCACGCTGGACACGCACTGGAACTTCGACCCGCGCCAGCTCGACCAGGCGCGGGGCCTGCAGGCGGTGCGCGAGGCGCTGGCACAGGGCACCATCGGCGCGCTGTTCGCGCGGGCGCGGCCGCAGCACCCGTACTACGCCCAGCTGCGCACCGCGCTGGCGAAGCTGCGCGAGGTGGCGGCGCAGGGCGGCTGGCCCGCGATCGCCGACGGCCCCACGCTGAAGCCGGGCAGCCGCGATGCGCGCGTGCCGGCGCTGCGCCGGCGCCTGCAACTGGCCGGCCATGCGCTGGGCGACGCCGCGGACGACCGCTACGACCCGGCGCTGGAGGCCGCGCTGAAACAGTTCCAGCGCGAACAGTACCTGGCCGCGGACGGCCACCTGGGCAAGGCCACCCTGGCCGCGCTGAACGTGCCGGTCGCCGCGCGCATCGAGCAGCTGCGCGCGAATCTGGAGCGTGCGCGCTGGCTGCTGCACCAGCTGCAGGGTGATTTCGTGGTGGTCGACATCGCCGGCTACCAGGTCGCCTACTACAGGGACGGCAAGCCGGTGTGGCGCTCGCGCGTGCAGGTGGGCAAGCCGTACCGCAGCACGCCGGTGTTCAAGTCGGCGATCACCTACCTCACGCTCAACCCGACCTGGACGGTACCGCCGACCATCCTGAAGAACGACATCCTGCCCAAGCTGCGCAAGAACCGGGGCTACCTCGCCGCCAACCGCATCCGCGTGCTGGACGGCCAGGGCCGCGAGCTGGCGCCCGCCAGCGTGGACTGGGCCAACCCGCGCGGCATCGTGCTGCGCCAGGACGCCGGCCCGGGCAATTCGCTGGGGCGGCTGGTGATCCGCTTCCCCAACGACTACGCGGTGTACATGCACGACACCCCGCACCAGGAACTGTTCGCCAGCGAGCGGCGCACCTACAGTTCCGGCTGCATCCGGGTGGAACGCCCGCGCGAACTGGCCGAGCTGCTGCTGGACGATCCGCTGCACTGGAACCGCGCGGGGATCGACCGCGCGATCGACACGCTGCAGACGCAGACCGTGATGCTGCCCAAGCCGGTGCCGCTGCTGCTGGCGTACTGGACGGTGGACCTGCGCGAGGACGGCCGCGTCGGCTTTCGTCCGGACGTGTACCGGCGCGACCCGCCGCTGCTCGCCGCGCTGGCGCGCCCGCGGGTGTCGCCGTGGCTGCCGGCGGCCGCCACGGCTCCCGTGCCGGCGCAGCCCTGAGGCAAAAAAAAGGTTCTTCGCGGGTAAGCGGGAAAGATCGTGTTGACAGATGAAGGGTTGGGTGAAGGCGGCGGATGGCGGATAAGCTGAAAGCTCTCACACCCACAGCGGCTCAACCGCCGCCGCCTTCATGCATGATGCTATTGACGCTGCCCAATTTTGGATAGGGTTTCGTTTGATCGAGACTCAATCCTCGTCGGAGACCGACCTGCTACTTCGGCTGGAAGCGGACCCTCACGTGGACCCGCGCTGTGGTCGTTGCCAGATGCCCTGCGGGCTGATCCACGACCGAAG
>NZ_AXBJ01000036.1:0-22500 GCF_000473345.1 Rhodanobacter sp. OR87 | reverse complement strand
AGGTATCGGAAGTGCGAATGCTGACATGAGTAACGATAATGGGGGTGAAAAGCCCCCACGCCGAAAGCCCAAGGTTTCCTCGCGCAACGTTCATCGGCGCAGGGTGAGTCGGCCCCTAAGGCGAGGCAGAAATGCGTAGTCGATGGGAAGCTGGTTAATATTCCAGCACTTTTCTACAGTGCGATGTGGGGACGGAGAAAGTTAGGTCTACCGGGCGTTGGTTGTCCCGGGGAAAGGCGGTAGGCATGGATCTTAGGCAAATCCGGGATCCTTTATGCCGAGCACCGAGACGAGCCCTTTTGGGCGAAGTGACCGATACTACGCTTCCAGGAAAAGCCACTAAGCTTCAGCTGTAGAAAAACCGTACCGTAAACCGACACTGGTAGGCAGGGTGAGAATCCCAAGGCGCTTGAGAGAACTCGGGTGAAGGAACTAGGCAAAATGGCACCGTAACTTCGGGAGAAGGTGCGCCCTTCGATGTGGTCACGTGCGTGACTGAGCATTGAAGGGTCGCAGTAACCTGGCCGCTGCGACTGTTTATCAAAAACACAGCACTCTGCAAACACGAAAGTGGACGTATAGGGTGTGACGCCTGCCCGGTGCTGGAAGGTTAATTGATGGGGTCAGCCGCAAGGCGAAGCTCTTGATCGAAGCCCCAGTAAACGGCGGCCGTAACTATAACGGTCCTAAGGTAGCGAAATTCCTTGTCGGGTAAGTTCCGACCTGCACGAATGGCGTAACGACAGCGGCGCTGTCTCCACCCGAGACTCAGTGAAATTGAATTCGCTGTGAAGATGCAGCGTTCCCGCGGCAAGACGGAAAGACCCCGTGAACCTTTACTATAGCTTTACACTGAACGTTGAGTTCTTCTGTGTAGGATAGGTGGGAGGCTTTGAAGTGCAGACGCCAGTTTGCATGGAGCCATCCTTGAAATACCACCCTGAAGTGCTTGACGTTCTAACCTCGGCCCGTAATCCGGGTCAGGGACCGTGTATGGTGGGTAGTTTGACTGGGGCGGTCTCCTCCCAAAGAGTAACGGAGGAGCACGAAGGTACGCTCAGCGCGGTCGGACATCGCGCACTGTGTGCAAAGGCATAAGCGTGCTTGACTGCGAGATCGACGGATCAAGCAGGTACGAAAGTAGGTCTTAGTGATCCGGTGGTTCTGTATGGAAGGGCCATCGCTCAACGGATAAAAGGTACTCCGGGGATAACAGGCTGATACCGCCCAAGAGTTCATATCGACGGCGGTGTTTGGCACCTCGATGTCGGCTCATCACATCCTGGGGCTGTAGCCGGTCCCAAGGGTATGGCTGTTCGCCATTTAAAGTGGTACGCGAGCTGGGTTCAGAACGTCGTGAGACAGTTCGGTCCCTATCTGTCGTGGGCGTTGGAGATTTGAGGGGGGCTGCTCCTAGTACGAGAGGACCGGAGTGGACGTTCCGCTGGTGTTCGGGTTGTCTCGCCAGAGGCATTGCCCGGTAGCTATGAACGGAAGTGATAACCGCTGAAAGCATCTAAGCGGGAAGCACGCCCCAAGATGAGATCTCCCGAGAGCTTGACTCTCCTTAAGGCACCATCAAGACCAGGTGGTTGATAGGTCAGGTGTGGAAGCGCAGCAATGCGTTCAGCTAACTGATACTAATGAGCCGTGCGGCTTGACCATATAACCCCAAGTGGCTTTGTTTTACGCAGGTCCCTCTGCGAAGCTACCGGCCATCCATGGCCGGAGCCTTCGAAAGAGCGATCGTTCCAAGGCACTTGCCAAATATCGAATTCACCTCGACGCTTGTCACTCGTTTACGATTTATCTCACGTGAGATCCCTCTCACGAAAAGAAGAGTCAAAACCCCGCCATCCGTGGCGGACTCTTCAAAAATGCGGAGCCGGCGCGTCAGCGCTGCTCCCACCCCTTCCCTGGCGGCCATAGCGGCGTGGTCCCACCTGATCCCATCCCGAACTCAGAAGTGAAACGCGCATGCGCCGATGGTAGTGTGGCTTTGCCATGCAAGAGTAGGTCACCGCCAGGGGCTTTATCCTTAGAAGGCCTCCCCATCCGGGGAGGCCTTCGTCTTTATCAGCCTCACTCCCCCAACGGCAACGCTCGGGGGCTTTGGTGTCGAAATACCGATCCCATCGCCGCGGGCCATTCATCATCGCCTATGATGGCTGGCACACCACGGCCCGGTGCATGTCTGGGGGCGACTCTTGTTTGTCCATGTTGAAACACGTCGTCGTCCGCGTTGGCATTGGGCAACTTTGTTGGTAGTGACGGTCTGCGTGATGTGCTTCGTGGGTCTGGCCCTGACGCCTGCCACGCAAAGGGTGTCCCTGTTGCTGGAATGGGGCACGGTACCGGCGAACATCTTCGATCCGCATCAGGCGTTGCTGCCGCAGCTGACCGACCCTGCCTTGCTGCGGCTGTTCACGGCACTGTTCATCCATGTGACCTGGCTGCACTTGCTGAGCAACCTACTGTTCCTGGCCATCTTCGGCCTGCCGGGCGAGCGCGCGCTGGGCTCGCTGCGGTTCCTGCTGTTGTTCGCGGTAGGTGGAATCGTGGCGAACCTGATCGGTGCGTTGTCCCTCACGGGCGTGCGCCTGCCGATCATCGGTTGCAGCGGTGCGGTATCGGCGGTGGTCGGTACCTACGTGGCGCTGTTTCCGCGTGCCAGGCTCGGCCTGGTACTGCCGCTGGGACTATATTTGGAGTTCGTGCGGGTGCCGGCATTCCTGCTGATCGGCTTGTGGGTGCTGCTGCAGTTGCTGTTCAGCTATGCGGGAGCCAGCTACGGCGCCTACGTGTGGTGGGCGCACATCGGCGGTTTCCTGTTCGGCGTGGTCTTCGCGCTGTTCTCGCGCGATGCGATCGCGCGTCGCCTGCGCGGCTGAGTCGTCAGCCCGCCGCCACGGCCCAGTGGTGGTGACGTGAGAAACGGCGTAGCAGCTGGCGGGCGATCGGCGTGGCGGCCACGGCACTGAAGATCTTCTCGGGATCCGCACCCTCGAGTCGCAGATCGGCCTGCTTGCGCCGGATGTAGGCACGCATCACCTCGGCGTTGAACTCCGGGTGGAACTGCACGCTGAGCGCATGCGGTCCGTAACGCAGCAGCTGATGCGGATCCCGCGTCGATCGGGCGAGCACGGTGGCCCTGTCCGGCGGTTCGACCACGCTTTGCTCGTGCGTGGTGTGTGCGCGGAAACGCGCCGGCAGCGACGCGGCCAGCGGGTCCCGGGTGGCGAGCATCGACACTTCAATGGTCTGGGTACCGATCTCGCGCCCGCCTGGCAGATAATCGACGCGCCCGCCCAGCGCGTGAGCCATCAGTTGGTGGCCGTAGCAGACGCCGAACAGCGGCAGTTCGATGTCCATCGCGTCGCGAATCCAGCCGGCCGTGCGTTCGCTCCACGTCGATCGCTCGGTG
The DNA here is from genome assembly GCF_000473345.1 of Rhodanobacter sp. OR87. Taxonomy (NCBI): domain Bacteria; kingdom Pseudomonadati; phylum Pseudomonadota; class Gammaproteobacteria; order Lysobacterales; family Rhodanobacteraceae; genus Rhodanobacter; species Rhodanobacter sp. OR87. The sequence goes on along the minus strand of NZ_AXBJ01000036.1, from coordinate 19,076 downwards.
ACCATGGCGGCCGAGCCGGTAATGATGGCGCCGGCGACCTCTCGTGGTGCCGGCAACGCTTCGCCGGCAGCGACATCGATGACCTGCAGTTGCCGCGGATGCAGCCCCGCGCCGAGCCGAAACCAGTGCGGGAAGTCACCGTGGCGGGCGCGAATCGGGTTGGGCGCACGGCCGGTGCGGACGATCAGGACGGGTTTCATGCGCAGGACCGATGGTTCTTCATCGAACGTCTTTACGGTTGAGTATCGTCGAACGCGTCGATCGGCGGCAACACGGTGAGGACTTCCTGCACGGTGGTCAGTCCGGCCGCCACCTGGTCCGCAGCCGAGATGCGCAGCGGGCGCATGCCTTCGGACAGTGCGGCCTGGCCGAACCCGCTCAGGTCGAGCTGGGCCGAGATCATGCCACGCAAGCGCGGCGACAGCTTCAGCATCTCGTAGATGCCGGTGCGGCCGAGGAAGCCGGTATTGCGGCATTCCAGGCAACCGACCGGCTGGAACACCTGCTGCGGCAGCGGCATGTCCCAGCCGTGGGTGAGTACGGTCCAGGCCTGAAGGTCCTGCGCGCTCGCCCGCTTGCAGTGCGGGCACAGCGTGCGCACCAGTCGCTGCGCCACCACGCCGGTCAGGGTGGACTGGATCAGGTAATGCGGCACGCCCAGGTCGAGCAGGCGGGTGACCGCGCTCGGCGCGTCGTTGGTATGCAGGGTGGACAGCACCAGGTGGCCGGTGAGCGAGGCCTGCACGGCCATCTGCGCGGTTTCCAGGTCGCGGATCTCGCCGATCATGATGATGTCGGGGTCCTGTCGCAGCAACGTGCGCACGCCGGCGGCGAAATCCAGCTCGATCGCCGCGTGCACCTGCATCTGGTTGAACTCCGGCGAGACCATCTCGATCGGGTCTTCCACCGTGCACACGTTGAGCTCCGGCGTGGCCAGGTGCTTCAGCGTGGAATACAGCGTGGTGGTCTTGCCCGAACCGGTCGGGCCGGTGACCAGCACGATGCCGTGTGGTCGCTCCACCATGCTGCGCCAGTTGGCGCCCTCAGAGGGAGAGAAGCCGAGCTGGGCGAAGTCCTTCACCACCAGGTCCGGATCGAAGATGCGCATCACCACCTTCTCGCCGAACGCCGTGGGCATGTTCGAGATGCGCAGCTCCACCTCGCGGCCGGAGGACGAGCGGGTCTTGATGCGGCCATCCTGCGGGCGGCGTTTTTCGGCCACGTCCATGCGCGCCAGGATCTTGATGCGCGCGGTCACCGCGGTCATCACCGGCGCCGGCAACTCGAACACCTTCTGCATCACGCCGTCGATGCGGAAGCGGATATGCCCGGTATCGCGGCGTGGTTCCAGGTGGATGTCCGAGGCGCGCTGCTCGAACGCGTACTGCAGCAGCCAGTCGACGATGTGCACCACGTGGCGGTCATCGGCGCCGACTTCGCCGCTCTTGCCGAGCTCGACCAGCTGCTCGAAGTTGAGGATCGCCGAAGAGGCATCGCTGCCGCCCTTGGCGTCCTGCGCCAGCTGGATCGAGCGCTGGACGCCGTAGAACTCCTGCAGGTAGCGGTTGATGTCGATCGGGCTGGCCACCACGCGCTTGATGTCCCGCCGCAGCATCTGCGCGAGGTCGGGCGCCCAGCCGGCTTCGAACGGCTCGCAGGTGGCGAACGTCACCTCGCCCGGAGCGGCCGCGATCGGCAGGATCCGGTGGCGCTTGGCGTACGCATGGCTCACCACCTGGGTCACCGAGGCGACGTTGATCTTCATCGGGTCGATCTTGAGGTACGGCAGCCCGGCGTGGCCGGCCAGCCACTCGGTCAGGGCTTCCAGGCTGAGCGGTCGGCCCTTTTCGTGCTGGTTTGCCAGCTTGGCGTTCGCGATCAGCACCAGCGGGTGCAGCTCGACCGTGCTGCGGCCGGCCCGGGCACCCATGCGCACCTGCTTGGCGTCATCGGCCAGCAGGTAACCGTCGACCACCAGCGTCGCCAGCAGTTCGTCCAGCTCCAGCCGGCCACGCCGGCCGAGCAGGGATGCGATTTGAGGTGAAGCGGCCATCCGGATGCGTCCCCCGCGATGCGTTTTCCGACCGGAACCCGGTGGAAAAGCGAGCTGCAGCTATACTAACGCGCTTTACCCAAGGTCACGGAAAACCATGTCTGCACGCACTTTCCAGGATGTGATCCAGACCCTCAACCGCTACTGGGCGGCGCAGGGCTGTGTGCTGCTGCAGCCACTCGACACCGAGGTCGGCGCCGGTACGTTCCACCCCGCCACCTTCCTGCGCGCACTCGGTCCCGAACCTTGGGCCGCCGCCTACGTGCAGCCCTCGCGCCGGCCCACCGACGGCCGCTACGGCGAGAATCCGAACCGGCTGCAGCATTACTACCAGTACCAGGTGGTGATGAAGCCTAATCCCGAGAACATCCTCGATCTGTATATCGGCTCGCTGAAGGAGCTCGGCCTCGATCCGTTGGTGCACGACCTGCGCTTCGTCGAGGACAACTGGGAGTCGCCGACCCTGGGCGCCTGGGGACTGGGCTGGGAAGTCTGGCTCAACGGCATGGAGGTCACCCAGTTCACCTATTTCCAGCAAGCCGGCGGACTGGAATGCCGCCCGGTGACCGGCGAGATCACCTACGGCCTCGAGCGGCTGGCGATGTACCTGCAAAACGTGGACAACGTCTACGACCTGGTCTGGACCGACGGTCCACGTGGCATCGTGACCTACGGCGACGTGTTCCACCAGAACGAGGTGGAGCAGAGCACCTACAATTTCGAACACGCGAACGTGCCCGAACTGCTGCACTGGTTCGACGTGTGCGAGGCCACCGCGAATCAGCTGATCGTGGCGAACCTGCCGCTGCCGGCGTACGAACAGGTGATGAAGGCCAGCCATACCTTCAATCTGCTCGACGCGCGCCGCGCAATCAGCGTCACCGAGCGCCAGCGCTACATCCTGCGCGTGCGTACGCTGTCGCGCAGCGTGGCCGAGACCTATGTGGCGCAGCGCGAGAGGCTCGGCTTCCCGGGCCTGAAGCATGCGCCGTCGAAGAACGCGAAGGAGCAGGCCGCATGAGCGCCGCCAAGTCACTGCTGATCGAACTGGGCACCGAGGAGCTGCCGCCGAAGGCGCTGGATGAATTGTCCGCCGCTTTCCTGCGCGGCATTTGCGATGGCCTGGCCAAGCGCGGCATCGACGCCGGGCTCGACCTGGCCCAGGCTTATGCCTCGCCGCGCCGCCTGGCGGCGTATATCCCAGCGGTAGCCGTGACGCAGCCGCAGCAGGCGCTGGAACGCCGTGGCCCGGCGCTGGCCGCGGCGCTCGATGCGGCGGGCCAGCCGTCGAAGGCGCTGCTTGGCTTCGCGCAGTCCTGCGGCGTCGGCGTCGAACAGCTGGAAAAACTGGAAACCGACAAGGGCGGCTGGTTCGTCTGGCGGACGGTCAAGCCGGGCCAGCCGGTGGCGGCGCTGTTGCCGGAAATCATCGACGAGGCGCTGAAGACGCTGCCGATCCCGCGGCCGATGCGCTGGGCCGACCACGACTACAGCTTCGTGCGCCCGGCGCACTGGCTGGTGATCCTGCACGGTGCCGACATCGTCGACGGCAGGGTGCTGGGCCTGAACAGCGGCCGCAAGTCGCGCGGCCATCGCTTCATGCATCCGCAACCGGTGCATCTGGCTGACGCGGACGGCTGGCTGGATGCGATGCGCGCCTGCAACGTGCTGGCTGATCCGGGCGAACGGCGCCAGCGCATTCGCGACCAGGTCAGGCAGGCCGCCGGAGTGACCGGTGGCGTGCCGCGGCTCGACGATGCGCTGCTGGACGAGCTGGCCAACCTCACCGAATGGCCGGTGGCGATCGCCTGCACGTTCGAGCGCGAGTTCCTCGGCGTGCCGCCCGAGGCACTGGTGACCACCATGGTGGCAAACCAGAAGTTCGTGCCGGTATTCGACGCCGACGGCAAGCTGACCGAGCACTTCATCGGCATCGCGAACATCGAGAGCAAGGATCCGGCCGAGATCCGCAAGGGCTACGAGCGGGTGATCCGGCCGCGCTTCGCCGATGCCAAGTTCTTCTGGGACGAGGACCTGAAGACGCCGCTGGCCAGCTACCAGGAGCAGCTGAAGAACGTCACCTACCAGCAGGCACTGGGCAGCCTGTGGGACAAGAGCGTGCGCGTCGCCGAATTGGCGCGGGTGGTCGCCAACCGGGTCGGCGTCGATGCCGCCTTGGCCACGCGCGCCGCCTCCTTGAGCAAGTGCGACCTGTTGACCCGCATGGTCGGCGAGTTTCCCGAGTTGCAGGGCGTGATGGGGCGCTATTACGCCAGCCACGACGGTGAGACGGCGGCGGTGGCCGAGGCGCTGGACAGCTACTACCAGCCGCGTTTCGGCGGCGACGCGATCGCCGCCGACCGGCTTGGCCAGGTGCTGGCCGTGGCCGAACGGCTGGACACCCTGGCCGGCATCTTCGCCGTCGGCATGAAGCCCGGCGGCAACAAGGATCCGTTTGCCCTGCGCCGCGCCGCGCTGGGCCTGGCGCGCACCCTGATCGAGGGCGGCCTGGAACTGGACCTGCGTGCCAGCTTCATCGAGGCGCTGGAACTACTGCCGGACGCGGCGCTGGCGGCGGGCTTGAAGCCGGGCAAGGACGGCAAGCCGCCGGCCCTGAACGCCGGCCAGCGGCGGGCGATCCTGACCGACGAACTGTACGACTTCGTGCTCGACCGCCTGCGCGGCTATTACGCCGAGCAGGGTTTCGACAACGCGCAGTTTGAAGCGGTGCTGGCGGTGCAGCCGGTCAGCCTGGCCGATTTCGACGGCCGCCTGCGTGCGGTGGCCGAGTTCAGCCGCTGCCCGGAGGCGGTCAGCCTGGCGGCAGCCAACAAGCGGGTCGCCAACATTCTGCGCAAGCACGCGGACGAGCCAGGCGCGCCCCCGATCGGCCGAACCATCGACCCCACGCGTTTCGAGGCGGATGCGGAACGCGAACTGGCTGATGCGCTGGCCTCGGCACGGCACGACAGCGCCGCCGCCCTGGCCGCCGGCGATTACACCGCGGCGCTGGCGCGCCTGTCACAACTGCAAGCAGCGGTGGATGCATTCTTCGACAGTGTGCTGGTGAATGCCGACGATCCGATGGTGCGCGCCAATCGGCTGGCGCTGCTGGGCCAGCTGAAAGCCCAGTTCGGCGCCATCGCCGATATCGCCCTGCTCTGAACGCTGGTACGAAAAAGCGTGGCAGCCTGCGGGCTGCCACGCCTTCCCTGTCGCAACCAGGTGTTGGATGGATCAGGCCGTGTTGCGTTCCCGGCGAATCCGCTCGGCGAGCCGCTGGTTGAAAGTCACCATGGCCAGCGGGTCCACATGCGAGCCGCCGGGACCGAGCATCTCATAGAGTTGACTGAGCAGGTCGGTGTTCTCGGACAGCGAAAGACGACTGTCGGCCAAACTCAGCTCCGATTGCAGCATGCGTACGGCAGTGTCCAGCCGCTGCGCGTCGACCGCCGTGGCGGCGGCCATGTGACCGACTGCGGGCAGCTGAGCCCGGGAGCGGTGCGGCGTGGCTTTTTCCGAGCTGTACTGCTCATCCATGCCGGTGGGTGCGGGATCGACCTGCAGCGTCCCCTCGCCGGCCACCAGCCAGACCAGCGAAATGCCCAGCGTCTTGGCCAGCGTCACGCACCGTGCACGTGACGGATCGGTGTTGCCATCACGCCAACTGCGCACCACGCCCTCGGAGAAGCCACACATTCGGGCGATTTCCGTGGCGCTGCCCACGCGCTGGATCAGCAACTTGATACGTTCGGCGAAGGTTTCTGCGGGTTGCGAAGCCATGGGGGTTTGCATATCCATCGAGAGTACCGCCGTGGGTGGGGTCTAGCGTAAGTTTATGCCGAAAGTCAAGCGAAAGCACCGAAACAGAATGTTAGGGAAGTGTTGACCTACGTGTTTTCTTGAACTAACGTCGCAATAACTTACGCGAGCTGTCCGCGTAGGAAACCTAGTCTAAATCATGTGGATCGGCGTGGGCTTGCATAGTTTCCGGGATGCCGCCCTTGGATGCCACGAACACACAAAAGTTTCTTGTGCCCGGATGGCTCGGGCCGAACCATGGGGAGTCACCACTGATGAATTCGCGTAGAAATTTCAAGGCGGGGCAGCTGCAACGGACGGCGCTTGCTCTGGCACTGGGCATGGGCATCACGGGTCTTGCCTTCGCCCAAGCCACCACCGGCAGCATCTTTGGCCAAGCTCCGGCGGCTGCTGGCGAGACCGTCTCCGTAAAAGGCTCGACCGGCGTCACTCGTGAAGTTCAGGTCGACAGCAGCGGTCGCTATAGCATCAGCAACCTGCCGCTTGGCACCTACACCGTCACCTTGAAGAAGGATGGCGTGGCGGTCGAGTCGCGCGACAATGTCAACATTGTCGTCGGCGCCGGTACGGCGGTGTCCTTTGCCGGCGCAGAAAGCGCCCAGAATCTCGCGGCAGTGACGGTTCAGGCCAACGCGCTTCCGGTGATCGACGTATCGTCGGTTGACTCGCGTACGGTCATCACCGCGCAGGAGCTCGCCAAGCTGCCGCTCGGCCGCAGCGCGGAGGCCATCGCTTTGCTGGCTCCGGGCGTCGTCGCCGGCAATGCCGGCTTCGGTAATACGGTGTCGTTCGGTGGTGCCGGCGTCACCGAGAATGCGTACTACATCAATGGCTACAACACCACCGAGCCGCTCAGGGCTCTGGGTGGCGTCGGTCTCCCGTATGGCTCGATTGATCAGCAGGAAATCTACACCGGCGGCTACAGCGCAAAGTACGGTCGCTCCGATGGCGGCGTGATCAGCCAGGTCGGCAAGCGCGGCACCAACGAATGGCACTTCGGTGCCCAGGTCACGTGGTCGCCGAAATCCCTGGCCAACGACCCGAAGAACGTCTACTACCCGAATAACCAGTTGCCGCCGGGTTATATCTACAACGATACGAAAGTGCCGGGCACGATCTATCGCAACCGCAAGGGCAACACCAGTTGGACCACGAGCTACTCCGCCTACGCCGGTGGCCCGCTGATCCAGGATCGCCTGTACATGTTCCTGTCCGCCGAAGCGGAAAAACAGCAGGGCGACAGTACCTCGGTCGTGTCGTCCTCGGCGCCCGCGGTCAACAAGTACAAGTACAGCCTGCCCAAGATGTACGCAAAGTTCGACTGGAACATCAACGACAGCAACATTCTCGAATACAGCCACATCCAGAGCAACGAGTCCTATAGCGGTGACCTGTATGCATATGACTATGCGACGGGTACGCATGCCAGCGCCCTCTTTAGTCACCCGATCTCGCACAAGTACGCCTCCAGGTACGACATCGCGAAGTACACCAGCTACATCACCGACGATCTGACGTTGTCGGCGACCTACGGCAAGAGCAAGAAAGACGACTATACGGTGACGCCGGGTCTCAGCGCCACGCTGCCGTACCTGACCGGTACCACCCTTCAGAATCCGGCCATTACCGGCGGTACTCCGATTCGCAACGGTGTGCCGACTTCCTCGGTCACGTCGCCGGATGCGGGCAGCAAGACGCGCGGCCTGCGAGTCGACCTGGAATACCAGTTGGCTGATCATCATCTTGCCGTGGGCATCGACAACCAGTACTACGCCGCGCACAACGAAGGTCAGGCGATGGGTGGTCCGGGCTATCGATGGACCTACGCCCGCACGCAAAAACCGAGTTCGCCGCTCGTTCCCGGTCTGGGCGTTGGCGCGCCGGGTGGCAACGGCTACTACGTCTACAAATACATCTTCTCGACGACCACCAGCATGTCGGTCAAGCAGAAGGCGTTCTATCTCGAGGATCGTTGGCAGGTCAGCGACAACGTGCTGCTGAGCCTCGGTCTTCGCAACGACCACTTCACCAACTACAACAACGTGGCCAAGCCCTACGTCGACCAGAAGAATCAGTGGGCGCCGCGTCTGGGTGCCAGCTGGGATGTGTTCGGGGACGCCTCGTTCAAGGTCTACGGCAATCTCGGTCGTTACTTCCTCGCGTTGCCGAACAGCGTCGCGATTCGTGGCGCCTCGGCGTCCACCTACACGCGTGAATACTTCACTTATACCGGTATCGACGCCAACGGCGCGCCGACCGGTCTGACCGCACTTGGTCCAGGCCCGGTCTCCTCCAACAGCGAGTACGGCATTGCGCCGGACAACAAGACCTTCGGCCCGACCAACCTGAAGTCGCAGTACCAGGATGAGGCCATCCTTGGTTTCGACAAGACCCTGGGTCCGGATTGGGCCTATGGCGCGAAGGCGACCTATCGCAAGCTGCAGACCGCGATCGATGACGTCTGCGACGGCGGCAAGATCGAAGACAAGTTGATTGCGCAGGGCGTGGATACTTCCACGCTCGACATCCACAGCTGCTACATCTTCAACCCAGGCCGGACCAACACCTTCCTGCTCAACGACTCGAACGGCGGCTACAAGAGCGTCCAGATGTCCCAGGCCGACTGGGGCTTCAACCAGGGTGCCAAGCGCAAGTACTACGCCCTCGATATGTACCTGGAACATCCGTTCAACGGCAAATGGCAGGCGCGCGTCGACTACACGTTCTCGCGCAGCTGGGGCAACACCGAGGGTCAGGTGCGCTCGGATCTCGAGCAGAACGACGTGTCCAAGACGGAAGACTGGGATGCAGCCGAGCTGATGATCGGCAGCGGTGGCGTACTGTCGAATAACCGTAGGCACCAGCTGAAATTCTACGGTAGTTATCAGATCACTCCAGAGTGGTTGGTGTCCGGCGCGGCGCGGATCCAGTCGGGCTCGCCGAAGACCTGCCTGGGCTATTTCGGTCCGAATCAGGACGATCCGATCAGCTATGGCGGTGACTACCACTACTGCTTCGGCAAGCTCAGTGGCCCGGGTGCGGCTGGCAACACACCGTGGACCAAGAAGATCGATCTGAGCGTGGCCTATCGTCCAGCCTTTGCAGATCACAAGCTTGCCTTCTCGGCCAGCGTGTTCAACGTGCTCAATGAGCGGAAGGTAACCAACACCTTCCCGCGCTCTCAAACCGATGTGAATACCGTCTCGAACACTTACGGCATGGGTACATACTTCCAGACGCCGCGTTACGTGCGTCTGTCGATGTCCTACGACTACTAAGTAGTTTCGCCTAAAGGAACGAGCATCGTGCTCTGACCTTGTTTCGAGAGAACGCCACCCTTGATCGGGTGGCGTTTTTTTTTGGATCCGTTTGAGTTGTGTCTGAACCTTGCTCATGGCAATAATCGTTGAATCCGCCAGGCATCCAGCACGAGCGCGGAAGTACCGCCATCAGGACAGCGCATGAGCCAATTCGCATTGCTCGGCAAACGCCGCTTCGCGCCGTTCTTCTGGACCCAAGCGCTGGGGGCGTTCAACGACAATGCGTTCCGCAATGCGCTGGTGATGCTGGTGGCGTTCCAGATGGGGCTGGGCGATCGCACGGTGTCGCTGTACACCAACCTGGCGCCGGCGCTGTTCATCATTCCGTTCTTCCTGTTCTCCGCCACCGCCGGGCAGCTGGCCGAGAAGTACGAGAAGAGCCGGATCATCCGTTACGTGAAGCTGTTCGAGATCGGCGCGATGGCGCTGGCCGCGTACGGTTTCTACACGCATCACACCACGCTGCTGCTGATCGTGCTGTTCATGATGGGCATGCACTCGACCATGTTCGGACCGATCAAGTACGCGATCCTGCCGCAGGCGCTGAAGCCGGCCGAACTGGTCGGTGGCAACGGATTGGTGGAGATGGGTACGCAGATGGCGATGCTGGTCGGCATGATCGCCGGCAACTCGCTGATGCTGGTGGCCGGCGTGGGGCCGCTGCTGGCGTCCGGCGCCACCATCGCGGTGGCAGTGGCCGGCTACCTGGCTTCTCGCCGCATTCCGCCCGCGCCGGCGACTGCGCCGGAACTGAAGTTCAACTGGAACCCGTTCAGCGAGACCGCGCGGGTGCTGGCGATCACCCGCGCCGATCGCCCGGTGTTCAATGCGGTGCTGGGCATCTCGTGGTTCTGGTTTTTCGGCACCGTGCTGATCGCACAGCTGCCGATCTACACGCGCGAAACGCTGGGCGGCGACGGTTCGGTCAATACCCTAGTATTGACCTTGTTCTCGATCGGCACCGGCCTCGGCGCGCTGCTGTGCGAGAAGCTGTCGGGCCGGCGGGTGGAGATCGGCCTGGTGCCGCTGGGCGCGTTCGGGTTGACCGCGTTCGGCGTCGAACTCTACTTCGCGCGGCACGGCATGGCGGCGGCGCGCGGGCTGGACTGGCGGGCCTTCCTGCAGGCGGCGGGCAGCTGGCGCGTCACGCTCGATCTCACCCTGATCGGCGTGTTCGCCGGCCTCTACGTGGTGCCGTTGTTCGCCTACGTGCAGGCCCGCGCGCCACGCGAGAAGCTGTCGCGGATCATCGCCGGCACCAACATCCTGAATGCGCTGCTGATCGTGCTGGCCGCCGGCTTCGGCCTGGGGCTGGGTGCGCTGGGGCTGGATGCGTCGCAGATCTTCCTCGCCGCGGCGCTGCTCAACGTGCTGGTGGCCTGGTACATCTTCACCCTGGTGCCCGAGTTCGTGATGCGCTTCATCACCTGGGTGCTGGTGAACACGCTGTATCGGGTACGCGCCGACGGCACTGAACGGATTCCCTGGGAGGGGCCGGCGCTGCTGGTCTGCAACCACGTCAGCTTCATGGACCCGCTGCTGCTGATGGCGAAACTGCGCCGGCCGGTGCGCTTCGTGATGTACTACAGGATCTTCAGCATCCCGGTGCTGAGCTTCGTGTTCCGCACTGCCAGAGCGATCCCGATCGCCGGCCACAAGGAGGATCCTGCGGTACTGCAGCAGGCCTACGACGCGATCGACGCGGCGCTGGCGGCAGGCGAGGTGGTGTGCGTCTTCCCGGAAGGTGGCCTGACCGACGACGGCGAGATCGCGCCGTTCCGCCCCGGCGTGGAAAAGATCCTGGCGCGGCGGCCGGTGCCGGTGGTACCGATGGCGCTGCGCGGCCTGTGGGGCAGCGTGTGGAGCCGACGCGACTCGATGCTGCGTCGCGCGCGCCTGCCGCGGCGGTTCCGGGCGCGGGTGGAACTGGTGGTCGATGCGCCGCAGGAGCCCGCGCAGGTCTCGGCAGCGACGCTCGAGGCGCGGGTACGCGAGCTGCGCGGGGAACTGGCCTGAGCGGACGACTCAGCCGATCCAGCCGCCGATCACGACCAGGGCCACCACGCTCAGCCACGCCAGCAGCGCGCGCAGCAGTGCGCTGCGCAGGCGCCGCAATTCGGCCAGCGGATCGCCGTGTTCCTCGGCGTAGCCGTCGCCGGCCTCGATGTCGATCAGCACGTCGGCTTGCGCCGCGGCGCCCAGGAAACCTGGGCCGGCCGCATACCAGCTGGTCGCTGCAGCCTGTTTGTGCCAGCGCTGCCAGGCGCCGATCACCGCCTCCCAATGGCCGACCACGGCCAGGGTGAAGGTCAGCAGCTGCGCGGGCAGCCAGTCCAGTGCGTTGGCCACGTGATCGGCGGCGCGGCGGCTGTCCGGGTCGAGCCGCAGCGCGTCGCGGCCCAGCGTCTGCGCCAGCCGGTACCCCAGTGCGCCGACCGGGCCGAGCAGGAAGAACCACAGCAACACGGCGAAGCGGCGGCGCAATGCGGCATAGGCGATCGCCTCGCCCAGCGCCGGTGCGTTCCAGGCAATCGGCTGGCCGTCATCGGCCAGCGCCTGCGCCGCGGCTTCGCGACGGGCGCCGTCCGGGGCGTCCAGGATCGACTCCAGGTCGGCCTCGAACTCGCGCGGGCCGAAGCAGTACAGCAGCACCGTCAGCGCAAACAGCAACGGCAGCAGCTCGCCCAGCGGCGAACGCCCGAGCAACCATTCCAGCAGCGCGCACAGGAACAGCGGCAACAGCAGGGCCAGTGCCACGCGACCGCCGCCGCTGGTATCCGCCAGCTGCGCCACCCAGCGGCGAAACAGGCTGTCGCCGCGCCAGCGCGCCAGTTGCGGTATCAGGTGCAGCAGGCCGAGGGCAACGAGGGCGACGAGCAGACGGATGGCCATGACGGAGGAACTCGCGGACAGTGCCGGCATTGTAAGCGACGCGCCGGCAGCAGGCGGAGCGCTCAGTTGCCGAAAATCGCGCGGCGCGAGATCGCGTCGACGGCATTGCCGGATGCCGCATGGTCGACCTGCGGGCCGCAGCCGTCGGCGCCGAGCGCACGTTCCACCAGCGGGTGCGTGACGAACTGGTTGCCGCTGCGCTCCATCTTCATGCGTTCGTACATGCAGCGGCTGGCGGTGGTCATTGCGTGCACGACCTGCCGCACGCTGGGCGCGGTGCGCAGCTGGATACCGGCGCGTGGCGGCATGTCCGAGCCCGGCAGGCGCAGGCGTGACGGCCATGGCGAATTGCCCGCGCCAGCGATGGCGGCGTGGTAGTCGCCGGAGCGGTCCGGCACGTTTGCCGGCGAGGTGGCGACGACCGCCTGCGATGACGCGGCAGCGCCCGGTGCTCGCAGCGCCGCCGCCGACCTTGCCGGGCGTATCGTCCGGGGTCGTGGCGGTCGTGGCGGTCGTGGTGGCGGGTTGGCGGATCGTGGCCTGCCGGGCCGTGCGACGAAGCTGAGCTGCAGTGCCTCGCCGTTGTCGTGGCCGGCGGTGCGTGCTGCCCTGTACGGCAGCGCGGGACGCAGCACCAGCGTCAAGGTGAGCAGGTGCAGCGCCGTGACGCTGCCGAGGATGGCGCCGCGGCGCCATGCGGCCCGCCAGGAGCGCGCACGCGAAGACTCGCAGCCGTAATGCGGGGTGCTTCCGTGCGCCATCGCCGATCCTTCGTGGTGGATGCGGCTGTGACCGGCGGGCCGGCGCGAAGTTCGCGCCGGGAATCAGCGTGGCGAGGTGTCGGCGACCAGCGCGTCCAGGTCCAGCCCCGCACCCTGCCGCAGCCAATGCGCCAGCAACTGATAGGACACCGACAGTCGCGTGGAGGGCAGGAAGCTGCCGTCGGCGATGCCGTCGGCGATCTGCTGCGGGGTGAACCAGCGCGCGTCCTCCAGTTCGTGGTCACGCATGCGGATCCGCCGCGACGCGGCGGTGGCGATGAAGCCGACCATCAGCGAGGCCGGCATCGGCCATGGCTGCGAGGAGTGGTAGCGCACTTCGTCGACGATCACGCCCGCTTCCTCGGCCACTTCGCGCCGCACCGCATCCTCCAGCGCCTCGCCCGGTTCGACGAAGCCGGCCAGGGTGGAGTAGCGCCCCGGCGGCCAGCCGGCCTGGCGACCGAGCAGGCAGGCGCCGTCGTGCTCGACCAGCATGATCACGGCGGCGTCGGTACGCGGGAAGTGCAGCCGTGCACAGTCGGGGTTGGTGCATTGCGCGCGGTGGCCGGCGGCGACCAGCAGCAGCGGCGCGCCGCAGTGGGTGCAGAAGCGCGTCTCGCGTTGCCAGTGCGACAGGCCCTTGGCATAGGCGAACAGGCTGGCCTCGTCGGCCGCCAGCTGCAAGCCGGCGCCGCGCAGGCTCATGCGGCGGGCGTCGAGCGCGTGCTCCAGCTCGGCGAGGCGCGCGGGGTCGTCCGTCACCAGCAGGAAGTGCGGGCGCTCGTAGGCGACGCCGAGCAGGCTGGCGCGCTGCTCGCCGAACCACTGCTCGCGTTCGTTCGCGTCGAGCCAGCGCAGCGCATCGCCGTCGCGGCGCAGGAAGGCTTCACCGGCGCCGTCCAGCAGCAGGTAGCGCGCGTGCGGCGAGCGGGCCTGTTCGACGATCCAGCCCGACTCGTCGCGCGACTCGGCGACGCGATCGAGCACCAGGCTGAGCCCGGCGAAGGTGTTCAGCGGGGGCTGCACGGCCCGATCCATCGGTGGTGCCCTCAGGCCGAAAACGAGGAGCCGCAGCCGCAGGTGGTCTTCGCGTTCGGGTTGCTGATCACGAACTGCGCGCCGCTGAGGTTCTCGGCGTAGTCGATCTGCGCGCCGCCGAGGTATTGCAGCGACAGCGGGTCGCACAGCAGGGTCACGCCGTCGCGCTCGATCGCCAGGTCGTCCTCGGCCTGGGCCTCGTCGAAGGTGAAGCCGTACTGGAAGCCCGAGCAGCCGCCGCCGGAGATGTACACGCGCAGCTTCAGCGCCGGATTGCCCTCCTCGGCAATCAGCTCATGTACCTTGTGCGCAGCGGCGGCGGTGAACACCAGCGGGGCGCCGCTGCTGCGGTAATCGGGAATCGCGACGAAAGTTTCCATGGTCATCTAGATGGGGGCGGGCGGACTGCTGCCAAGCATACCGCGTCAGGCCGGCATCGCCTCGTCCAGTTCGGCATCCGGCGCGGGCAGTTCGCGCGGAGCGTCCCCGGCCTGGCGCGAGATGCGTCCGTTGACCTGCGCGCCGGCTGCCATCTCCATCGTGTGATAACGCAGATCGCCGTCGATGCATGCCTGCGGCGCCAGTTCCAGCCGCACGCTGACGTTGACGTCGCCGGTCACGTGGCCGTTGATCACCGCCTGCGGCACGTGGATTTCGCCGTGCACGTGGCCGTGCTCGCTGAGCGTGAACACGGCGTCCTCGCCCTCGCCCAGCACGCTGCCTTCGATGCGACCGTCCAGGTGCAGTGCGCCGCTGAAGCGCAGGTCGCCGCGGATCACCGTGCCGCGGGCGATCAGGCTGGTCTCGTGGCTGCTGTGGTTGCGATCGCTGCGATCGCTGCGTCTACGGTTGAGCATCGCGGTCCCCTTCAGTGTTGGTGATGTTTCCGCTCAGTGCGGCGCCCCAGGCGACGGCACGGTTGACCGGCTCGCCGCCGGCGGGCTGAATGCTGATGCGCAATCGTGTCGGACGGAAATCCGCCGGCAGCACGATGGTGCCGTGCAATTGCTGGAAATAGGTGAAACGGAACGGCAGGCCGTCCTTTTGCGCGGCATCGCCCAGCGCCGGCCAGTCCAGCCGCGTCACCTGGTCGCCGCGCAGGCCTTCCACGCTGACCAGGGCGTTGCCGGCAATCTCGTCGCCACGCCTGGCGTTCTGGGTCAGGCTGAGGCTGAGGTTCCAGCCGCGCGAGCCGACGATCGGCTGCAACTTCACTTCCTGCAGCTTCAGCCCCTGCCGTTGGGCGTCGCCGCCGACCAGGCGCGAATAGAATCCGAGGTCGGCGCGCAGGCCATTCAGCTCCTCCTCGCGTTGTGCCAGGGTGCCGCGCAGCGAACGGGTGGCGACCTCGTTGACCTGGGCTGCACGCTGCAGGTTGGCCACTTGCTGCTTCAAATCGTCGATCTGGCCGAGCAGGGCACGTTGCTGGCGATGGTCCACGGCCGCCGGGGCATTCGCCTGCCGCATCAATGTGCCAGCGGTCAGGCCGACTGCCAGCAGGCTGCCGAGCCAGGCCAGGCCCAGCCACAGCCAGCGCCGGCGCTGATCGGTGTCGTCGTGCCGGCGCACGACGAAGCGCGGAGGTGGTCGTGAGGCCATGCGGCGCGTTCCGGGGAAAACCAGAGGTATAGCCCCGGCGTGACAAAAGCGTCAAGGAACGGGGACACGCTTCGGCGTGCCGCCGATGGACAGGTGGTCGCGCGGCTCAGCCTTGCAGCTTGCTCTGCAGGTAGCGCTCTGCGCCAATGTCCTTGACCAGGCTGAACTGGGTTTCCAGCCAGTCGATATGGGCTTCCTCGTCGTGCAGGATGTCCTTGAACAGGTCACGGCTGACGTAGTCGGCGACGCCTTCGCTGCAGGCGATCGCCTCGCGCAGATCCTTTACCGCCGCCAGTTCCAGCTCCAAGTCGCCCTGCAGCGACTCCAGCGCATTCTCACCGATGCGCAGCTTGCCCAGGTGCTGCAGGTTCGGCAGGCCGTCGAGGAACAGGATGCGTTCGATCAGATGATCGGCGTGCTTCATCTCCTCGATCGATTCCTTGTACTCGTGCTCGGCCAGTTCGGCGTAACCCCAGTTCTTCAGCATCCGGCCATGCAGGAAATACTGGTTGATCGCGGTCAGTTCGTTGTAGAGCACCTTGTTGAGGAACCCGATGACCTTGGCATCACCCTTCATGACTTCCACTCCGCTCGAAGACAGTGCCGACTATACAAACTCGGTGTCGCGGCGGCTGGAATCGGGAAGCGACAAGGGTTGCGTACGGCAGGAGGCCCCCACCCGCACGACACCGCGGAAGGCGAGGCTCAGGCGGCGGCCAGTGGCAGCCGGCAGGTGACTTGCGACAAGGCCTGGTCGAATGTGGTGCGTGCTTCCCGCTCGCAGCCGCCGCAGCAGTCCGAGCAGCCGGTGCGGGCCTGCAGTTCGGCGAAGGTGCGCACGCCATCGGCCGCCTCGCGGCGGATGGTGTGGTCGGTGACGGCGTTGCACATGCAGATGTACATGGCGCGCATTGCAACGCGAATGCGAATGATTGTCAACAATCAACCGGTCGGCTGCGACAATCGGTTCAGGCGGCGGCACGCCCGTCGCGCGGCCCGGTGGGTGGGCTGCCGGCCTCGTCGCGCGGCGGCAGGCTGCCCAGCTGGACGCCGAACAGATCCTCGACCAGTGGCGCGAAGTGGCGCAGCGCCCGCTCGTAGACCTGCCGCTTGAAGTTGACCACGTGTGCGGCGGGGTACCAGAAGTCGACCCAGCGCCACAGGTCGAACTCCGGTTTCTCACTGGCATCCAGTTTCAGCGCATCCTCGTCGCCGACCAGCTTGAGCAGGAACCAGACCTGCTTCTGGCCAATGCAGGTGGGCCGCTGGTGATGGCGCACGTAACGGTTCGGCAGGCGATAGCGCAGCCAGCCGTGCGTGGCGCAGATCACCTCGACATGGTGCGCGGCCAGCCCGGTCTCCTCTTCCAGCTCGCGGTACATCGCCTCCAGCGGCGTCTCGTCCGAGCGCATGCCGCCCTGCGGGAACTGCCAGCCGTCGCGATTGATCCGGCGCGCCCAGAACAGCCGGCCGTCCGCGTTCAGCAGCACGATACCGACATTCGGACGATAGCCATCTACATCAATCATGTCGCCTCCTGGGGCCGAACGGCGCAGCATGGCCGGCAAGACCGCAGCGGAGCTCCTGCCGCCGATTCAACCACAGCGCGCGAAGCAGCGGCAAGCGGCGGGCTTGAACCTGCCGGGCTACCCGACTAAACTGCCGCGCCCCGCCCGCATCGTTCCGATGCCGGCATGGCGGGTTCCCCCAAGGCTATGTAGCTCAGCCGGTTAGAGCACAGCACTCATAATGCTGGGGTCGGTGGTTCGAGTCCACCCATAGCCACCAAGAACTCATCCAGTGACATCCAAAGAAGGCCGGTAAACCCAGCAATACCAAGGGTTCCGGCCTTTTCTTTGTCCGGCGTAGTACGATGTCGTCCACTGCAATCTACCGTCGGGTGGCGGTAGTTTTGACGGGAGATTGCTACCGTCAAAAAAGCTACCGTCAATGGGGCGCCGTGATGCCGCTGAGTGATGTCGGGATAAGAAACGCAAAGCCCGCCAGCAAGCCGCTGAAGATGACTGATGGCGGAGGGTTGTACTTGCTGCTGAACCCCAACGGCTCGCGATGGTGGCGGTTTGACTATCGGTTCGACGGTAGGCGCAAAACCCTGAGTATGGGCACCTATCCGGACACCGGACTGAAAGATGCCCGTGACAAGCGCGATGAGGCCCGTAAGCAGTTGGCCTCAGGGGTAGACCCAGGTGCGCAGCGCAAGGCTGTAAAGGCCGCTGGCGTTGACCGGGCGGCCAACAGCTTTGAAGTGGTGGCTCGCGAGTGGCTGGAACTCAAGCAGCGTGAGTGGACCCCGGGCCAGTACGCCAAGGAACTCGATCGGCTGGAAAACCACGCATTCCAATGGATTGGCCACCTCCCCGTGGCCGAAATAGGCGTCGCTGAAGTCCGACCCCTGCTGGCACATGTGGTGAAGCGCGGGCATATCGAACAGGCGCACCGTCTGCGCCATCAGTTAAGCCGAGTGTTCCGTTTCGCTGTCGCCACTGAACGGGCGAGCCGCGACCCGGCCGCTGATCTACGTGACACTCTGCCGGCGCGCCAGCCGCAGAATTACCCAACCATCACCGCCCCGGCACAGGTCGGTGAACTTATGCGCGCGATCGACGGTTTCACGGGTGCCTTCGTGGTGGCCTGCGCGTTGAAACTGGCGCCCTTGTGGTTCTGCCGGCCGGGGGAGATTCGCCAAGCCGAGTGGGTGAACTTTGATCTGGATGGCGATCAGCCCACCTATACCGTGCCACCGATCATCCGCAAGCTGCGTAAGGCCGAGAAGGAAAACTCCAAGACCCCGCCGCATATCGTGCCGCTCTCTACGCAGGCCGTGGCGATCCTGCGCGAGCTGCACCAACTTACGGGCCGCGGCCGCTATCTGTTTCCTGGCGCGCGTAGCGTCAGCCGAAACATGTCAGATGGTGCAGTGAATGCCGCCTTGGCTCGTATCGGATACAAGGGGATCCTGACTGGCCATGGCTTCCGCCATATGGCTCGCACCATGCTGGGGGAGCTCGGATGGAATCCTGAGGCGCTGGAGCGGCAGCTATCACATAAGGAACCAGGAGTTTCCGGCGTTTACAACAAGGCGCAACATCTGCCTGAGCGCCGGAAAATCATGCAAGAGTGGGCCGACTATCTGGACATGCTGAAGACTGGCGGAGCAACTTCTCCCGTAAGCTCAGGGTTTGAGTCGGGCTCAGGCTAACTTTGCACCGCAGACACAATGCCGTGGGCCGTGCATTTATAAAATCCGCTTCAGACCCCTCGCTTCGAATCGACCAAGAATTGCGCCAGGCGGCCGAAGCTGCTTTGCGCGACCTGATTAGCGACGACGCTCAGCCATGAAAATTGTCGACGGCGCGCAATTTCGTCTCTGGCCAAGGCTTGCACAGGGTCATGGCGCGCGCCAGTCGCGGCAGCAGCTCGGCAAGTCGGAAACGGCGGTTGAAGCGGTAGGCGGCTTCGGCCAGATAGCGCCGCGCGTACTTGGCCTGGCGCATGGCGTGGTAGCAACCGCTGATCGCTCGTTTGACGTTGCCGAGCACCACGTTCACCCAGCGCGCTCCCTTGACCTCG
>NZ_AXBJ01000035.1:0-26703 GCF_000473345.1 Rhodanobacter sp. OR87 | reverse complement strand
CCGGCCCGCGCGGCGAAACCGCGAGCGTGGCCGGCTGTTGCACCTCGGGCAGCGGAACCCCTGCGGCCAGCGCGCCCGGTATAGCGCCCGGTAGCACCTCGCCTCCGTGCCGTAGCGCCGGATGAACTGCGCCATCGACAACCCCGACTGGAACTGCACTTGGTTCATGGCCATGCCGGTTCTCCGCCTCGTAACATGGCACTGAGCCTCCGCCGCGCACGTCTCACATCACGCGACAGTCGGCTGAGCGTCGTCGCTAATCAGGTTGCGCGAAGGCGGGAGATTGTCCGACTTACAATCAATGTGTGATCAGGCTTTCCGGGCGCCAGCTACAACACAAGTTCATATTGCGTGGTCTGAATTTCCGAGATGAAGCACGTCGGACGGGTGAGTATTTCGAAGATGAATCGGTGCGTGCCGAGCCGCGCAATCAGCTGACCACCGCGTCGGTCGACAAGGGCAAACGGTAGGTTGGCGTGTCTGCTGCGAGCGGCCCGCTTATGGCTTCTTATCAATAATACGACGCACTGGTTTGCCGTTTTTCTTCAAATACTTCTCAAACGAAGTGTTCTCTTCCTCTGTGATCTTCGACCCACTGATGAGGTAAACCAGATCACCTATTTCCAAGCCTCCAAACTGGTTCTGATCGAGCCTTTTAGCAAGATCTAAATTTTTCGTGTCGGGTTCTAGGCCGATCACTTCTGCCCACCAGTCAGCGATGACAAGGATTGCGGATAGATACTCACTGGCGAAGGAAAATTTGTAATTTTCTGCATCGATCGAACTGCCAAGGTTTTCAAGATAAAAATTTCCGCGATCAGGACCGCCTTTCGCGCGATCAAGGCTAAGCTGGACGAATTTTTTGGCTGTTCGGATGCTTTTGTGGCGATAGGTACTTTTGCCGGCACTCTTTAATAACCACTCCTTAATATTTTCCTTCAATAGGATCTTAAGGTCGTTATGAGCATAAGCAGCTTGAAACATCCAATAGATGCCGGGCATCCGCTCTCTGTGCGCGTAAGGATAAGGTGCTACCTCACGGCTCTCCTGAGCTTCCTTCTTCAGCGCCGCGATATCAGTGGAAGTAAAGTACAAATCACTTTCTCTGATCTCAAGTGAATCCTTACACTCTTCTAGCGCTTTCTGATCAGACACAGTCAATTCGGATGCAGACAACTCCCATCTTTTCTTGTCGATGAGGAAAGCGTGGTAAAACTCGACTTTCTCCAGAGTTGGGTCCGTGATGTTCTCGTACTTGCCTATATTTCGTCGCGCAGGAATCGTGTGCCCCGTGATGCGGTAAGGGCGTGGAATAGAAAAGCCGTCCCCCGAAAAGCTCGGCACGAAGGAAGACCGAGAAAGCGCAATCTCCGCCAGTGAAGAATTATCAAGGCGTAGGAAAACAAGTTCCTCATCGATTCCCATGAAGGGAAGAGACTTAATGCCGGAACCCGCATCGAGTTGAACGTGGTGATGGCGATATACAAGGTGCCTTTCTCTATTCACCTTGAAATACACAGGAACTTCCTTGCGCATGCAGAACACAAGATGGCTATCAGCCGAAGTTCCCACCTCGGCCCAATCTATATCTGACGCGCGCAACATCTTTTCAGGCATATCCATCTCCAGCGAAACTACGGTTTGCGCACGGGCAGCAGCTGATTGACTAGTTGCGCCATTCTCGACGATTTCACCATGCGGGATCAGCAGGTACATCCGCCTCGAACGTCCAGTCGAGGCACGATCGGAAGCACACTTTGCACCATCGTGCCGCCGCTTCTGCCTTGGCCCTTGCCTTCCTGGGGCGCACACCTACTTCTGCTTGGTTCTGTTATCACCATTCTGCGTGGAGCGAGCGAGTGCGATTCGACGTTTTTGCGGCCATCAAGATAGCCGCGCCGCCAAGAGAGTTTCGCATCGATAGGCAGGGGAGCGGCGGCTCCCCCGCTTATGCGCTCGATATGGCCTTCAAAGGTGATAGCTGCCCGCATCACATGGCAGCGATACGCGGCCCTACCGCCATTCGGTCTGCGCGCCCGTTCTTCGGCGGCTCGAAGCTCGGCGGGTACTTACTGCGGTCCCCGCCCAGAAGGCGCTTCACCAACGCCATGTCGTTGCCATTTTTGCGGGGTGCGCCGCGGTTGGCGTGCCCCTTCACCTTCCAGCCACGCCAGAAGTTCTTGACCTTGGAATCATCCACCATGAGCACGCAATCCTGCTTGCTCATGTACCACAGAGCGATGCGGATGCCGATGAGCTTCGCTGTATCGCTGACATGCACTAGGCCAAGTCCGTTGTACCGAAAGAGGTCTTTCCTGGCGTAGCAATTGAAAAAACTGCCCTTGTCGGTTCCCGCGCGCCTCACCCAGGCCTCGCCCATGCGCTGGGTCAGGTGATACGCATTGCGATGCAGATGTCCGTCGAGGAACACCATCAGGTGATAGTGCAGCCCACGGCTGATGCCGTTCTCCCGCTTGATGATAAAGCCGAGGTAGCCTGGCACGATGCGGCCCAGCCTTAGCGCACGTAGATAATTGATGACGGCCATGTCCGCTACCTTGCAGTAGGCCCAACCCTTCGCATCCGGCCTGAAATACAAGTCCACACGCAACACCAACAGACGCGCGTGCCGCTCGAACTGCTCGGTGATGTAGTCACGACCGCTTCGAAAGTTGTCCTTTGCCTTGCGCTCGTGATCGTGCAAGACGTTCTTGAATGCCTGCGTACGGCACACGCGGCGAACATAGTCGACAAGATACTGGAGTGCCTCGACGGACTTCATGTCTCCCGTGCAGTCGATCATGGCGTGGTCAGGGTTTGTCCATTCGCGAATCGCTGACCACCAGCGAGCCACTGCACGGAACATTACCGCAATGACTGGATGGAACTGGTGGTCAGCGTAGGCATGCTGCCAGTTCCTTCCTTCATCTTCCCGCTCACCAAAAAACAAGCACGCGGATAGAACTTGTCTGCCCAACGTGGTCAGCTTGAATCCGGGTCGTTGCGCCCAGCGAACGAATGTAGCCGCCACTGGTGGCGCGTCGCTGGCCATCAGTCTGGCATGCAGGCGTATCAGGCTCGGCATGAAGTCCAGCATGAGCTGGTCGTCAATGTCGTATCTAAACTCCGGACCATCAGGCGTCTGCAAGTATGGAATCTTGTCGGCAACCTGCTCGTGAGCTTGCTCGCGGCGAAGGATGTCCGCGATGGTCTGTCCCAGGTAAGTTCGGTCCTCTTCGCAATCAGAGTCTGGAACATTTATTGAGGATGTAAGCATGGGCCCTTTTCCTAGTGCTAAAGTTGCTTCCTCCTTAGTTATTTATCCTTGCGTATGAGATGGCTACGGGTAACCGCCTAGGTCGCTTATGAGCAACGCATTGAATTGCTAATTGCTAATAAAACTAAGGAACCGGAAATCGACACAGGTTACCTGCCCAACATTCCCGATGATCCGCATGCCTTATCCCCGTAAATGCTTGGTATCGGTGCAATTGTGTGCCGTGTCGAGATAGCGCTGCGACCGCGTATGTCAATTAGGCCGCCTCGCGTTCGGCCAGCCATTGAAAAACTGCCTTGGATGACCAGCCGACCGCGCGCGATCCCAAACGGAGTTGTTTCGGAAATTTTCCCTGTTTCATCCAGCTATAAATTGTCGATCGCCCGACTTTTACGATCGCGACGACTTCGTATATGCGGAAAATCTCATAGGGCGGCAAGGTTGGGGACATCTTGCTGGGTTGGAGGGCGTACATAAGGGGTTCTGCGCTGCGCCACAAATGCGTGGCAGTGGCGGCATTTCAGCAGATGTCGCTTGGTCCAGCATTCTTTCCCGGGAAAGTTCCTACTTTCCGGCTCTGGCTTTCAGATAGCTCGCGCCCTTTTCGCAACGATCATGGGGCATGAGACGCGAAGACTGCTGCCTGGCTGTGGGAGATCCTTGCTTTCTTTTTTTTGGTGTAAAAAGCCCCTACGGGGTAACTCGACATAGTCCAATACCGTCTGCGCGATCGAAATTTCTCTACAAAGATGTGGCAGCACACAGATCTTTCGAATCTGGAAAATTCCGAACTTTCCCCGGGATGTTGGCATGGCTTCGCGTTCGAGCTTTATATAGCTGGCTCCTCAGACGCTGGAGCCTTCGACATGGACTACCAACAACGCCCGCACTGCCCGATCGAAAATCTTCCCACCCCGTTCGCGGAGGCAGTCGTGCACATCTGCCGACGCACCGGCGCACCGCCGGAGGTAGTGGCGTCGGACGCATTTGCCTTTACGTCCACGGTCACGCAACGCGGCTTCAAGGTCATGGGCCTCAACAACAGCCCCATGCCGACCACGGTGAACACGCTTTCGCTCGCTCCGACAGCTGTCGGCAAGGGCGAGTCGTACCGAATGTTTTCCCAGGCATCTGGTGATTTGGAGACAACGGAACAGATTCAGCCTTCTAGTGTAATAACCATTGATGATCTGCTGCTTCAGGACATTACGCCCAGTGCCTTGATGTCCTGCCTCGCTGGCCACGGGAAAAGTGCGTCAATTCAACTGGAAGATGGTTATTCGTTTTTGGATGGTCCGTTGATGAAACGCGGCTTCATCAGCAAACTTCCGCAAGCGTGGAGCGGCCCAGCAAGTTTGAAGTTCAGTCGGCATCACGGCAATAAGGACGCCTTTGAGCCCTGTGTGGAAATTGGTCTTCGCATCCAGCCCGAGCTTTTTTACGGGTTCCTTGGGCGCAACAAGTCTGAGAGCCGCCACTTGGGTCTCTGGCCGCGGTTCCTAACCTTCTGTTACGACCCTGCGCGATTCCCCGTGACGCCGTGGTACGCGGCAAGCTCGGTATCCATGCCGAGCCATCTGCCGTTAATGGAGCGCCTGCAGGCGCTGCTTCCCTCTGGGGAGGTTCAGCCCAATTCCTGCCAGCCTGCACGAAAGGTGCTGGTGATGGATACCTACGCCAATGCTCACTTGCGTGAGATTGCTTACTGGCTCAGAGGGCATATGAACGACGAATTTCACGACATCCAAGACGCCGCTGGTCGCGCCGCTGAAAACACCCTACGTCTGGCGAGCAACTTCCACCTGGTGTGCCAAGGCGAGGGCCCGATCTCTCGCGAGATGATCGAGCGCGCCTGGACGTTCGTGGAGTGGTCGCTTGTGCAGTTTCGCAACGTGTTCGTCTACGCGTTGCAACCACCGCCCAAGCCCTTGAAGCCAAAGCCGATGCGACAGCCGAAATTGCCACGTCTCCAGCAAAGGGTGAACGCGGATATGCAATTCATGCTCGATAGCATCGCTGTGCGCAGAGCTCATTTGCGCAATGACTGGGTGCCGCTGGACGAAGTTGCATTGCTGACGGGCTTCGCCAAAAACCGCTTCCAGAGGACGTTGGGTTGGTTGGTCATGGGTGACCTGGTTGAAATCGATGGTGAGAGAGATAGCCTGACGGTCCGCGCTGTTTTGTTTCAACGGCTTAATGGGTCTTATCGGTACTGGCCCTCGGCCTTGACTAATTGACCCAGCGGAGGCGGTAGGGGCAGGTGTACACGTCTCCGTTAGGTCGGCTGTTTCATTACTTCGTCTTATGCCAAAAAAAACGCTGGCACCAATGCACGGAGAGGGAGCGAAAGCTCCCCCTCCGTGCATTTAGCTTCCCCATTAGGCATCGTGCCGTGTGCTTGTCTCCTGCAAGTATCTCGCGAGCCCAAACAAGGCAAAGCCGTACACCACCACACCACCAACGATCCTGAGCATCGCCATCGCCTCCTTCTTGGATCAGCCAACACCTGACGCCGCCACTCGCGCTTCAAGCCTGTCTTTCAGGTCTGACCGTGCAGTTTCGCCGACGTCTACGCTCTGCCCGTTGCTATTCGCGGGGTAAAACTCTTCAACCACGGCATGGACGTCTTCTGCCAAGTCCTCGAACGCCCCATTGGCAAACCCCAGGCGGGCCGCCTCGTCCAGCGCCTCCTGATCATAGCCGCCATCCCGCCGCTGTTGATCCAGCTGGCGCGCATCGACGATTGCCTGCTCCAACGTCAGCCCGGTGCGAATCACCAGATCGACGTAAAAGATCGCCGTGCGATGGCTCATGGCCGTGGACTTGCCGCGCAGCTTCAGTTCCAACGGCAGACACCCCAGTCGTCCACCTGATACGGCGTGGAAGTACTGGAGTCGCGCCGCCAGTGTGCGGATCGTGTTGAAGGACGTGGTGCGCAGGACGAATGAGCCGAGTGCATCGGCCTCACCATCGCCCACCAACACGTTCAGGCGCGCATACGCCTTGCACTCACCTTTGGCAAAGCCACACGTGTCTGGCCCCACGCACGGAAGGGCATCGACGCGGTCCTTACTCGTGCGACGGCAGGTCTCGCCATTGCCCACACACACCGGCCGGCCCGTGGTGCGATCGAACAGCGAGTAGTCGGCCCGCAGGTTGAGCGCCGGGTCGTTGAACAGCATGCGTACCGGGATGGAACGCAACTTGCCGCCCGCTTCCTTGCGCAAGGCTTCGTCCAGCGGATGCAAGATCCAACCATCGCGGTTCTGCACCTGGGTGGTCAGGGTGAACTGATCATCTTTCTCCGGTAGCCGCTTGCCGTTGCGCTCGACCACGTGCCCGATCGAAATCCGCCCGACCACGGGTGGGGTGATAGCCAGACCTTTCAACATGGGGAGACTCCTTCATTGGCATCGGGTGAGAGAGACAGCACGAACCGCCGTGAGCCGGCGCGGGGTACGGTGTACTGCGCAGCCAGCGCGGGGTGATCGGTTGCCAGGCGCTTGGTGTCGATGGTGGTGCCATCCCTGGATCGCTTGTAGGTCACCTCGCCGGCATGGAAGATCGCCAGCGAGGCATCGCCCATCGCCTGCTGGATGGCTTGCTTGAGTTGTTCTGCCATGCGTTCCTTTTCGTCCAGCTGGGTTTTCAGCGCCGACAGCGACGTGAAGGTCTTGCACAGGGCATCGTCGCCCGTGAAATCGAGCGACGTATCGTTACCGGGGTAGAGCTGGCGCAGGGTCCGCGCGGATGACTCGCTACCATCGGCAGGTGGCTCGATGTCGTGTTGCACGCACTCCCAGAACTTCGTCTCCAGCACGATCAACCTGGCGATGACCTCATCGTCCCGCTCGATGCGATAGATCTCCAACCGCTGCCCGCACAGCAACACGGCCACGTCTGCCGCCTGCTGGCCTGTCACGGCGAGCTGGTGCTGCACCTGAAGCTGGACGTACTCCGGCACGCCGTCCTTCCACAGCCGCGCGCCGAACTCGCCGGCGGTCTTGCACTCCAGGATCTGCACGTCCGGGCAGCCCACGATCTCCCGGTCGATGTTGGCCAGCATGAAGTTGAAGGTGGGATGTTGGAGCACGGCGTTGACCCGCCTGACCTTGCGGCCGGTCTTCTCTTGGTAGGCGGTAGCCACGAAAGGTTCGAGCAGCGTGCCCCAGTAGCGCGGATCCTCCATGCCTGGACTTTCCGCGTGCGCGACGACACGCCCGGTTTTCTCCGCCCACAGCTCCAGCGGGCTCTTGTAAGGGTTGAGGCCGACTGCGGTGGCGGCATCGGAGCTGCCGATGCCGCCCTGGCGCACTTCCAGCCATTGGCCCCGGTCCAGCGTGCGTGTATCGACCAACCGCAAGGCAGATCGCTTTTTCATGGTGGTTCTCCTAAAAGAAACGCCCGGCCAAAGGGCCGGGCGTTATGTCGTTTGCATCAAAGATGAACCCTCTGCGTGGCCGATCTCACCAACTGGCGCGGTAATAGATGTCCCAGCCTTGCTCCTGCAATCGCGTGGCGTGGCGAAGGACTTTCAGCGTGTAGTCGACATCACTTTCCTCCAGCGTCTCATCCTCATCGGCGGTGAAATACTCGTTGGCACTCGCCGGGTCATCGCCGACCTGTTCGAGCTGTTCCTCCAGCTTCATCAAAGCGTCTACCGAAACGAAGGCGGCGCGGTCGTCGTCGTGTCCTCCCTGGACGTTACCGACGAACCATTGATGCAAGGCCACGAACTTGCACCAGTAGCCGACGCGCACCGTGACGCTACAGACCTCCAGCAAAGAGGCGTCGTTTCCCGGTTTGTCCTTCGGTGGCACATAGCCGATGGCCGCGCCAATGGCACGACGCATCGGTTCTGTCTGCGAGTCGCAGGGCGCCACGTGCCGCTTGGCTTCCAGGTACATGTCGAGTCCCATGACATGACTTCTTCAGGCGACCAGCTTCATCGCTTCGTCCCAGGCACGCTGCTTGATCTGCGCCCCTTGGCCGAACCAGGCCGCGTCGCGGCGGTGATCGCCGCTGCGCGCCCGGCGGTGGTGATCGACGAACTCCGTCACGCTGTTGAGCAGGCCCCATGCCGTACCCCGACTGGATGCCATCAGTGCGCCGCGGCCACCGCCCTCGTAAAGCGAGCGCACCGTGGCCAAGGCCTGTTCGTTGACCACCGGTGACTTGCCGTCCGGTGCTGCGTAGGTCAACACCCGGCGCAGCAAGCCTTCGATTGAGTCGGGATCGACCGGGCGATCGACCAACGCCTTCATGCGGACGACGAAGCCATCCCAGGAC
Source organism: Rhodanobacter sp. OR87 (assembly GCF_000473345.1). Taxonomy (NCBI): domain Bacteria; kingdom Pseudomonadati; phylum Pseudomonadota; class Gammaproteobacteria; order Lysobacterales; family Rhodanobacteraceae; genus Rhodanobacter; species Rhodanobacter sp. OR87. Next base: position 18,137 of record NZ_AXBJ01000035.1, on the reverse strand, counting down.
GACACGGTGATTCCCAACTGGCGCTTGACCGTGTCTGCATCGAACTGGCTGCGGTGCGGCACCTTGATGGCGCTGCTGGCGTTCCCCAGAGCGATTTGCAGGGTGTTGTTGCAAACTACCCTCACGGAGGTGAACTGTGCCGTGGTGGCCAGCGTGCCGTCGCAGGCGGTGGCCAGCAACAGGTAACCATCCACCCGATCGCGGCCTTTGAGCGTCGTGCTCTGGCCCGTCTTCGCCAGCGCCCAGAACTTGCGGCCCTCGCGCAGCACGCCGGCCGTTTCCAGTTCGAACCCGTTGCAGGCGGTCAGGTCACGATAGAACTCCAGGATCTCGCCCGGCTGCACCACGTGAAAGCGTTTGGATACCACCGCCAACGGAGCCTTGGTATCGGAGCGGTAGAGCACCTTCTGTTCCGGAAAGGCGTTGATGACGCCGACGTTGTTGCTGCCGGAGATGTAACGGACTTCGGACTGCTCGATCTGCCAGTCCATGCCCGCGTTCTTCTTCCAGACCTCGATGGGTTGCTGCGGGGCAAGCTTATTGCCCAAGCCGTGCCAGGGCTTTTCACCGGCGTAGGCCATGGTTTCAACCAGGTGCATTGTCGTTTCCTCGTAAGTGGGTGGCATAAAAACGCGCAAGGCCCGGACATGTCCGGGCCTTGCGCGTAGTGCTTGTGACGGGTTGGGTCAGGGGGCTTTGAAGTCGCTACAACGAGTGCATCGGGCGATGCCCACCAGAACCGCAGTAGCGACTACCAGGACGCAGTAGATCGTGCCGAGCTTGCCTGTCATGAGTCAGGTATTCCTTGCGAACGCTGTGACGCGGAGCGTCCAAACGCGAAGCCGATGACCACCGACTTCACAGGTGTAATGTGGATCTGAGATTTCTTTGATGGATGCCCTTGAATCGTTGCGGATCTTTACAGAAGGCCGCGCTCCGCCATGCTGACGCACTCGCTGCCCACCACGATGTGATCCAGAATACGAACGCTAATGAGCCTCAGTGCATCACCAAGCTCATTGGTGAGCGCTCGATCAGCGGCACTGGGTTCCGCCAACCCACTCGGATGGTTGTGCGCAAGGATCGCCGCACTTGCGTTGATGGCCAGCGCCGCTCGCACCACTTCCCTGGGGTGGACGCTAGCCCCATCGACGGTGCCGGTGAAAAGTTTCTGGCAATCGAGGATCCGGTGACGGTTGTCCAGCCACAGGACGTGAAACTCTTCGTGCAGAAGCGCGCCCAAGCGCATGCGCAGAAATTCGCTGGCGTCCATCGGCGTGCCAATGCTGCCTTGGCGTTCCAGCCGGCTCTTCAGGATAGCTTCGGCTGCAGCAAGTACGTCCTGCTCGGTCGTCTCGCCCGTGAGCTTGTAGCGGGTGTGAGTCAAAGATTGCGCGAGTTGCATGACGAACTCCTTGATGACGGCATAAACGCATAGAGCCCGACCGTGAGGCCGGGCTCTATGCGTCGCGAGGACGTGGAAGGGGATGGAACGAACAGATCAGTGGGGCCGCTCGATGCAGCCGGTCGTGGCGTCAGGTCAGGGCGGGATCATCCGCACGGCGGACGTCAAAGACGAGGCCCCAAGTATGGCATCGAAACTTGGCGGGCAGCACCTGGTCGATCGTTAACGCCGATCGCCGGCCTGCTACGCTCCATGAGGTGTTATAGGTCTAAAATAATTTTCAATCAGCGGCGCTCTGGCCATCGCAGGGCCAAGACGCGCAAATCATCGTAAAAAAGGCTCGGGTAGAACGAAAAATCAATGGAATTGACCGACTACCAGGCCAAATATTTCGCGCACGAGCTCACGCGCCGCTTTCCACCCGGCAGCGCAGAGAAGTTGGCCGGTGCGGTTGCCAGCGCGCAGGTCGATCTGAATCCGCACCAAGTCGATGCGGCGTTGTTCGCGTTCAATTCGCCGTTGTCGAAGGGTGCCCTGCTGGCCGACGAGGTCGGCCTGGGCAAGACGATCGAAGCGGGACTGGTGCTTTCGCAAAAGTGGGCGGAAAAAAAGCGCCGCATCCTGATCATCACACCGGCCAACCTGCGCAAGCAGTGGTTTCAGGAGATGGCCGAGAAATTTTTCCTGCCGTGCCGCATTCTTGAAGCAAAGTCGTACAACGCGGCCATCAAGCAGGGAAATCTTCGCCCGTTCGAGGGGCCGGAGATTGTCCTGTGCTCCTACCAGTTCGCCCGCAGCAAGGCCTCCGATGTTCAGGCCGTGCCATGGGACCTGGTCGTTATCGACGAAGCGCACCGCCTGCGCAATGTCTACAAGCCGACCAATGTCATAGCGAACACGCTCAAGCTGGCGCTGGCCAATCGCGACAAACTACTGTTGACGGCGACGCCCTTGCAGAACTCCTTGCTGGAGCTCTACGGGCTGGTCAGCTTCATCGACGAGCACACCTTCGGTGACGTCAAGAGCTTTCGCGAGCAGTTTGCCAATGTCAGTCAAGGGCAAGCTTTCGACGTGCTGAAAGCGCGCCTCAAGCCGATCTGCCATCGCACGTTACGTCGCCAGGTCGTCGCTTACATACCGTACACACGACGTCTACCGCTGGTTGAGGAGTTCACGCCGGAAGAGAGCGAGGATCGTCTCTACACGCTGGTCTCGGAATACCTCCAGCGCGACAACCTCATCGCGCTCCCGGCAAGCCAGCGCTCGCTGATGACGTTGGTGCTGCGCAAGCTGCTGGCATCGTCCACCTTCGCCATCGCCGGCGCGCTGCAATCGATCTCCAACCGCCTCAAGGCAGAGCTCGCTGCGCAATCGCCAAAGGAGTCGCTGGCGGAAGACCTCGACAAGGACTACGAAGCGCTTAACGAGACGGCCGAGGAGTGGCCCGACGACACGGCCGGCGAGCCACTGAGCGAACATGACCGCAAGGCCATGGCCGACGAAATCGTCGAATTGGAAGCCTTCGCCAAACTCGCCACGTCGATTCATTCCAACGCCAAGGGAACCGCGCTGCTAAAGGCGCTTACCGTGGCCTTCGCGAAGGCGCACGAACTGGGCGCGGACGAGAAGGCGATCATCTTTACCGAATCGCGCCGCACGCAGGACTACCTGTTGCGCGTGCTCGCCGACAGTCCGTTCAGTGACGGCATCGTACTGTTCAACGGTACCAACACCGACGAGCGTTCCAAGGGGATCTACGCGGAATGGTTGCAGCGCCATCAGGGTAGCGATCGCGTCACCGGTTCGCGGACCGCCGATATGCGCTCGGCCTTGGTCGACTACTTTCGCGACGAAGGCCGCATCATGATCGCCACTGAGGCGGGTGCCGAAGGCATCAACCTGCAGTTCTGTGCTCTGGTGGTGAACTACGACCTCCCCTGGAATCCGCAACGCATCGAGCAGCGTATCGGTCGCTGTCATCGTTACGGACAGAAGCACGACGTGGTCGTGGTGAACTTTCTCAACCGCAAGAACGCTGCCGACCAGCGCGTGTTCGAACTGCTGTCCGAAAAATTCCACCTTTTCGAAGGCGTCTTTGGAGCCAGCGACGAGGTGTTGGGTACCATCGAGTCGGGAGTCGACTTCGAGAAACGCATCGCCGCGATCTACCAAGGTTGCCGCAAGCAGGAGGAAATCAAGTCGGCCTTCGACCAACTCCAGCTCGAACTGAGTCTGGAGATCGATGAATCCATGACTCGTACCCGACAAAAGCTGCTCGAACACTTCGATGACGAAGTGCGCGAAAAACTGAAGGTACGGAAACAGGACTCCGAGGAGCAACTAGGTCGCTACGAGCGTCTGCTGATGCAGCTGACGCGCCATGAACTTGCGGGGCATGCCGAGTTCCTGGGTGACGGTGCCTTTCGCCTCACCAGCTTGCCATTCGCGGAAAAGATGGCAGACATTCCCAGTGGCCTGTACGAGCTGCCGCGTCGTAACGGCGAAGCCCACCTGTATCGGCTGAACCATCCGCTTGCCGAGGCGCTCGTGGCACAGGCGAAGGCGCGTGAGCTTCCGACGGCGGAAATCCATTTCGATTACAGCCAACACGCCGGCAAGATCAGTGCGCTGCAGCCGCTCATCGGCAAGTCCGGCCAGCTTGCGGTGTGGTTGTTCAGTGTCGAGTCCCTGGATCAGGGCGAAGACCACCTGATCGTCGCGGCAGCCACCGATGATGGCCAGATCCTGGATGAAGATGCGGCTCGGCGATTGTTGACCTTGCCTGGGTCGGTTATGCCTCAAGGCGTATCGGTGGATGAATCGCTCCTGGTGGACGTTGCAACGAAACAGCAAACGCTGATCCAGCGGGCGGTTTCTGATCGGAACGCTCAATTCTTCGAAGCCGAGGTCAACAAGCTGGATGGCTGGGCCGACGATCTGAAGCTAGGGCTGGAGCGTGAGATCAAGGAGTTGGATCGGCAGGTCAAGGATGCGCGCCGCGCAGCAACGATGGCGCTGACCTTGGATGAGAAGCTTGCTGGCCTGAAGCAGATCAAGTCGCTGGAGATGCTACGCAATCATAAGCGACGCGCGCTGTTCGATGGGCAAGATCAGGTCGATGCACGACGACAAGATCTGATTTCCGCGATTGAGGGAAAATTGCAACAGACCAAATCCCTCGAATCTGTCTTTGTGCTTCGCTGGACGCTGAGCTAACGCATGCCAACTCGCCCGGAAATGCTTGTACAACTTGAGGCCGGCCTTCGGTCGCGATTCTTCGCTTCTGTCCCGAAAATAACAAAGGCAAACCGTCAAGGCTGGACGGAGGATCAACATGACCTGGATCGTCTTTCGCGCGCGTTGGCGGCTTACACGATCGTTGGGTGTTGCCGGGTAGATGATGCGGTCGCCGTGGGAGCCATAACGGATGGTTCCGATGACCATGGGTTGGACGCACTGTTTTTCGACCGCGCTCGCAGTCGCCTGGTTTGCGTTCAATCGAAGTTCAAACGAACCGGGGCTGCGCCTTCACAAGAGGAGGTGCAGAAAACCATCAACGGGCTGCGGGCACTACGTGCACGACGATTCAACGAATTCAATGAGGCTGTACGTAATCGCCTTGACGAGATCGAAGAGGCGCTAGAAACACCGGGGATCCGCATCGAGCTTCACATGAGCTTCCTTGGGGACGCCATGGGCCCGCATGCAGCGGATGACCTCAACGGCTACGCCGCGGAACTCAATCTGCTTTCCTTGCTGTTCGAATGGCATACGTCCGGGCTCGGGGTTGTGTACAACTGGCTGGCCCTTGAGCAAGCCCCCGCGTCGGTTGACGATCAAGTTGTTCTGGAGAACTGGGCAGGTGTAAACGCACCGCGAAAAGCCGTCTACGGTCAGATCCGCGCCGCGGCGTTGGCGGGCCTAGTGGAGAATCACGGCCAAGCCCTTTTTGAGAGGAACATCCGACTGTATCTGGGAACCGTTGGGGTCAATGCGGCGATAACGAGGACGGTCAGGGAGGCACCCAACGACTTCTTCTACCTGAACAACGGAATCACCATCGTCGCTGAGTCCATTGCGCAAGCACAGGGCGATCAACGTCAGTGCACTTTCGCCCTGACCAATTGCTCAATCGTCAATGGTGCGCAGACTGCCGGGGCAATCGCCACGGCAACGCTCGGTGGCCATCTTTCTCAAGAAGCCAAACTCATGGTGACGATCATCGAGATTGGTGGCGTTGCCGGCGACCTGGGGCAACGGATCACCAAAGCCCGCAATCACCAGAACGTCGTGCGTGGCGTGGATTTTGCGGCACTCGATCCCAATCAAGAGCGCCTCCGTCAGGAGCTGGCTGCTGCGGGAGCCATATATTTTTACCGACCATCCGCAGAGGCCTTCGCACGGCGGGATGGCGCGTTCTCGTTGGAGGACGCGGCCGTTGCCCTTGCTTGCCTGAGATTCAAAGCGCGCTCAGCAGCGGAACTCTTGGCGGCGGAGGTCGCACGGCGGCCGCGCCCGAGCAATGCGATTGATTTCGTCACCACTGCCAAGAAGGAGATCGGCCGATTGTGGGATCAGGGCGGAGCGCTGTACGGCCAACTGTTCTCTGCAGATCTCTCCGGGGTGCGCATGTATCGCCTGGTGAAGATCTACCGCTTCATCGACCAGATTCTTGCCGGTTCGGAGGGAGCAGAATCGTCCTACCAACGGCGGATGTTCTTCCGACACGGCCGCTACTTCATCATGGCGTTCGTGGCGCATCGTTCGTTGGATGTCATTGAGAAGCCGCAACTCGAGTTGTCGGTCGAGGAGCAGGCACTGCTGTCGCAGCGTACAAATCAGCTATCCGAGCTGATCTATTCGACGTCGGAGCCGCTTCAAGGATACAAGGGATACTTGGGGATCTTTCGCAATCTGACCGATGCGCAGCCGCTTGCAGATACAGTACTGCAACGACTTGCTGCAGAAGATGTGCAACCAGTGGCCCGGCCAGCGTTGCCACCTGTGTAAAGGCATGGTGTCAACCTAAACACGCAAGAGAGAGAACATTTGTGACCAGGAAGCAAAAACTGGAACTCACCTGGATCGGAAAGGAAACGCGGCCGAAGCTGGAGCCGCGCATCCTGCTTGAGGACAAGACGAAGAGCTACCACGCAGGCCATCGGTTTGGCGAGAACGATCAGTTCGACAATCGGTTGATCTTCGGGGACAACCTGCTGGCGTTGAAGGCGCTGGAGCAGGAGTTTGCGGGCAAGGTGAAGTGCGTGTTCATCGACCCGCCGTACAACACGGGCAGTGCGTTTGAGCACTACGACGATGGGGTTGAGCATTCGATCTGGCTGTCGTTGATGCGTGATCGGCTGGAGATCATTCGTCGATTGTTGTCAGACGATGGTTCATTGTGGATCACGATAGACGACAACGAGGCGCACTACCTCAAAGTGCTGTGTGATGAGATTTTTGGGCGAGCGAATTTTGTCTCTAACGTGGTTTGGCAGAAAACGCTTACTCGTAGGAACGACGCTCGGGCGCTCTCGACTGCACATGATCATGTCCTTGTGTACGCCAAGTCGTTCGAGAAATTTTCTGTCAATAAACTGGATTCGAGTGATAAGCAAAGAGCGACTTACCAGAACCGTGACCGTGATCCACGAGGCGATTGGTTACCGATACCTTTTCATGCGCCAAACATACGTCCCAACCTAACGTATGAAATCGTTACGCCCGGCGGTAGGTCGTTATGGCCACCGAAGGGAAGGCACTGGAGCACAACGAAAGAGAAGTTCGAGGAACTCGTGGCGGATAACAGAATCTACTTCGGGCTCGATGGCAAAGGAATGGCCCAAAGGAAGAAATTTTGGAATGAATCGGAAAACAAAATGGTCCCATGGACTTGGTGGGGCTATGAAGAGGCTGGAGATAATCGGGAAGCAAATCGCGAAGCTAAGGCACTCGCAGAACTTGCTGGTATTGAACTGAAGTTCGACACTCCAAAGCCTGAGAAGCTTCTAAAATTGGTCCTTGATATCGCTACTAATCCTGGCGACCTCATTCTTGACTCCTTTGCTGGTTCTGGCACTACCGGCGCTGTCGCCCAGAAGATGGGCCGGCGCTGGATCATGGTTGAGCTTGGCGAGCACATCCATACGCACGTCGTTCCGCGTTTGCAAAAAATCATTGACGGCGAAGACAAAGGCGGCATCACCGAAGCCGTCGGTTGGAAAGGCGGCGGCGGCTTCCGCTACTACCATCTCGCGCCATCCCTGCTGGAGAAAGACAAGTGGGGCAATTGGGTCATCCACCGTGACTACAACGCGGCTATGCTGGCCGAGGCGCTGTGCAAGCTGGAGGGCTTCACCTATGCGCCAAGTGACACGGTGTATTGGCAACAGGGCTATTCCACCGAGCGCGACTTCATCTACGTCACCACCGCGACGCTAAGCCAAGAGCAGTTGCAGCAACTGGCCGACGAAGTCGGGCCGGAGCGATCACTGCTGGTGCTCTGTCCGGCGTTTCGTGGCAAAGGTGACTTCCCCAATCTGACCGTCCGCAAGATCCCAAAGCAGGTGCTATCGCGCTGCGAGTGGGGCCACGACGATTATTCGCTGCAGATTGAGAACCTGCCGAAAGCGCCCGAGTCGGATGCTCCACTGCCTGCGCAAGCCGGACTGTTCACCGAGGACGAGGCATGAGCACGGACGCCGATGATGAGGGCAAGCCCGTTTCCGAGCTGATCCTGTATCGCACGGCGGACGCGCGTACGCGGATCGAGGTGCGGCTGGAGGACGGCTCGGTCTGGCTGACCCAGCGTCAGATGGCGGAGCTTTATCAGGTCAGCAACAAGACCGTCAGCGAGCACCTGCAGAACATCTACGAAGAGGGTGAATGCGACCCTGAACGAACTGTCCGGAGTTTCCGGACGGTTCGGCAGGAGGCGCATCGGGTAGTGCGCCGCGACCTGGATCATTACAGCCTGGAGGCCATTCTGGCCGTTGGCTACCGGGTGCGGTCGCCGCTGGGTACGCAATTTCGCCAGTGGGCCACCGAACGGCTGAAGGAGTTCCTGGTCAAGGGCTTTGCGCTGGACGACGAGCGCCTGAAGCGCGGGCCGGACGATGGCTACTTCGAAGAGCTTTTGTCCCGCATCCGCGATATCCGCTCTTCGGAACGGATGTTCTGGCGCAAGGTGCTGGACATCTACGCCACCAGCGTCGATTACGACGGAAGCGCAGAGGCCAGCCAGCGTTTCTTCAAGACGATCCAGAACAAGATGCACTGGGCGGCGCATGGCCACACGGCAGCGGAAGTCGTCAGGGCGCGCGCTGACGCACGGAAGCCAAACATGGGCATGACGAGCTGGAGCGCGGCTCGGCCGCGCAAGGCGGATGCCGCGGTGGCGAAAAATTATCTGGAGGTCGAAGAGCTGGAGGCGCTGAACCGCATCGTCAATGCTTACCTGGAGTTCGCCGAGCTGCAGGCACTGAATCGGCGTCCCATGACCATGCAAGCCTGGATCGGGAAACTCGACGATTTCCTGCGACTGAGCGAGCGCGACATCCTCACCCACGCCGGTCGGATCAGCCACGAATCGGCGGTGGAGCATGCCGGCGCGCAGTTCGATCTGTATCGCCAACAGCAGGCGAACAAGCTCACAGCGGTGGAGCGAGATTTCGACGCAGCAACCACCAAGCTCAAACAGATCGAAGCCGGCAAGCGGAGCCCCGCGCGGAAGAAGCCGGGCTCGAAAACGGGAGACAAGGAATGAACCGGCACGTCAATGCCATTGCTGGCCGTCTGAGCTTGCGTCCACCGCAGCGGCGCTCGCTGGAATTACTGGATCGCATCACCGAGGTCGTGCCGCCAAGAAAGGCCGCGGATGTTGCCGCAGCATTGGAGATCATTCGCAGCGAATTTCCGTCCGTCACGGACTTCGAGCGAGAATTTCCGTCGCTGTGTTTCGCCCTGGCCACCGGTGTAGGCAAGACGCGTTTGATGGGGGCGTTCATCGCCTACCTGCACCTGGCGCATGGCATCAACAACTTCTTCGTGCTTGCGCCCAACCTGACCATCTACAACAAGCTGATCGCGGACTTCACGCCGAACACGCCGAAGTACGTGTTCAAGGGCATTTCCGAGTTTGCAACGGACGCGCCTGCGATCATTACCGGCGACAACTACGAGTCAATGGCGGGTTCGTTGTTCGACGTGCTGCTGCGATGCAAGATCAATATCTTCAATATCTCGAAGATCAATTCCGAAGTGCGTGGCGGTCGCAGCCCGCGCATCAAGCGCCTGTCCGAATACATCGGCGAAAGCTATTTCGCCTATCTGGCAGGCCTGCCAGATCTGGTACTGCTGATGGACGAGTCGCATCGTTACCGCGCCAGTTCGGGACTGCGCGCGATCAACGAGCTCAAGCCCGTGCTTGGCTTGGAGCTGACCGCCACGCCGCTCGTGGAAACTAGCAAGGGCGCGATCCCTTTCCGCAATGTCATCTATGACTACCCGCTGGGTATGGCGATGGCCGACGGATTCGTCAAAGAGCCGGCGGTCGTCACCCGCAAGGACTTCAATCCGGCGGGCATGTCGGTCGAAGCGCTGGAGCGCCTGAAATTGGAAGATGGCGTTCGCCTGCACGAGAGCGTGAAGGTCGACCTGGAGACCTATGCGCGTGAGACCGACAACGCGATCGTTAAACCCTTCGTGCTGGTCATTGCGCGCGATACGACGCATGCCGGTCAGCTGCTGAAACTGATCCAGTCCGACAAGTTTTTCGAGGGCCGCTATCGCGACAAGGTAATCCAAGTTGACTCCAGCAAGAGCGGCGCAGAAGAGGAGGAGATGATCGAGCGCCTGCTCAAGGTGGAACACACCGATGAGCCGACCGAGATCGTTATCCACGTCAACATGCTCAAGGAGGGTTGGGACGTCACCAATCTGTACACGATAGTGCCGCTGCGTGCGGCCAACGCGCGAATCCTGATCGAGCAATCGATCGGGCGCGGGCTGCGCCTGCCCTATGGCAAACGAACCGGTATCGCCGCAGTGGATCGCCTCAACATTGTCGCGCACGACAAATTCGACGAGATCATTCAAGAGGCCAGGAAGCCGGGCAACCCGATCCGTATGGCGTCGATCGTGCTGGACGGCACCGAGTTGGAGTCAAAAAAGGAAACCGTCGTCTCACAATCGCAACTGGCGGGGCAGCTCGGTTTGTCGCCTGCGCAGCAGACTGATAACACCGTTTCTAGCATGGGCGTGCAACCGCCACCAGCATTCCGGAAGCCGGAAGAGCAGCAGATCGCGCAGATTGCATGGGACGTGATTCGCTCTTTCGAAAATCGTCCCGCGGATGTGCCTACGCTGGAGCACCTGAAGCGACCGGAAGTGCAGGCGGCCATTGTGAAGGCAGTGCAGGAACAGCAGCCGCCCGGTCAGATGGCACTAGAAGGACTGGCGAAGAAGCCTGATGTTGCGGCCATCGTGGCGAAGACGGTCGAGTTGGTGACGCAACAGACGATCGACATTCCACGCATCCTGGTGGTGCCGAAGGGCGAGGTGCTTTCCGGGTTCAAACCCTTCACCTTGCAGCTGGAAGGAATGCGCTTCCAGGCGCTCTCGGACGAGCTGTGGATGCAATACCTGCGCACGGGAGGGGTCGAGGCGCTGGTGCTCGGAAGTGGCGGTGTCGATGAAGTGCGCCTTGAGGATTACGTGGTTTCGGGCCTGGTCGACTTTGATGACGTGTCCTACGAAGGACATGCCGACCTCCTCTATGAGCTTGCGGGCCAGGTGGTATTGCACTTGCGCAGCTATCTGACCGAGGAGCAGGCCCGGCGTGTGCTGCGGACTCATCAAAAGCAAATCGCCCAGTTTGTTCATGCGCAGATGCAGAAGCACTACTGGGAGGACGATGGCGGTGGCTATGACGTGCAGATCAGCAAGGGGTACACCGAGCTGAAGCAGAGCGCCTATTCGCATGCCGTCAAGGAAGCGCCTGCTGACTATCGCGACTCGCCTGCTGACAAGAGCAACATGGCGAAGTACCTGTTTACAGGTTTCGAGCGGTGCCTGTATTCGGTGCAGAAATTCGACTCAGAAGCGGAGCGCAAGCTGGCTGTCATCCTCGATCGCGACGCCTTGAAGTGGTTCAAGCCCGCCAAAGGCCAGTTCCAGATCTTCTATCGCCAGGGTGCGGATCATCTCGAATACCAGCCGGACTTCGTCGCCGAGACGAAGGATGCCATCTACATGCTGGAGCCGAAAAAGAACAAGGAGATGGAAGACGCGATTGTTCTGGCCAAAAAGGAGTCTGCGATGGAGTGGTGCGCGAACGCATCGACGTATGCCTTGGCGAATGGCGGCAAGCCATGGAGCTACGTGCTGATCCCACACGACGAGATAGCGGGTAACAACACGTTGTCTGGCCTGGTCGCCCGGTTTCGCGGGTAAATTAGGAGAAATTCCTCGCGTCTCCATCGTTGCCGATCATCTTTTCGTGCTTCGATAGTTTTTCGACGCCGAGAATCTTCGATCCACCGATCGGCACTAACTATCGGCCTAGCCGAAATCTGCATCAGATCCGCGAATGGAGCTTACAAATGGCGCATCACTCCGACCCCGACAGCATCGAGTCACAGCTTCAGACCGTCCAAATGCGACTCAGCGAAGCTCTCCAGTCAGCCGTTATTAGCCGACTGATCAATGAGCGCGGCGATGCGGAGGTGGATGGAACACTAAACGCTGCGATCCAGGCGCGAGGTGGATTTTGGTACGCGACGCTTGTGGCACATCAGACGACGTTGTTTATCAGCATAAGTGCGCTACTAGACAAGGGTAGAGATGTCGCATCACTCTATTCAATTCTTGCAGCGATCGAGACTGAGATCCCTGACCGGATCTCCGAAGAGTTTCGGGGCACTCTTAGGCCTCTTAGGCAGGAGCTCGACGCAATCGGCAACAAATACAACAAGTTACGACACAAACTCTTCGGTCACACCGATTTGGAGCGTGGGAAATTCATGGCACAGTTCGACGCCGCCGGATTCACGCATTTGTCGATCGCGAAGGATTTAGAACAGCTCGAATATGTGTTCAAGGTGCTTTTCGCGGTCGGCTCCGGCCATGAGCATGTGCCCCAGAGAGGGGAAATCCTTCACTATCCCTACTCAATGCATGTGGCCGCTGTCCAACGAGATACGGATGCACTGTTGAACGATTTGGTTTCAGCTTCCGTGAATCCTTGAACGCTACTCCGGCAAGTTTTGGCATAGTGCTGACAAGTCGGGGTGTGTGCACGAGCTTGCACGATTTACATATCTGGAAGGGGACACACGGATGAAAGTTGTGCGCCTAAAGATTACGAATTTTCGGAGCATCAAAAGCGCAGAACTGTACTTCGATGGGCATTGTCTCATCGTCGGACCGAACAATGTTGGCAAGAGCACGATCTGCGAAGCATTGGACCTGGTTCTTGGGCCAGACCGGATATCAAGGTTTCCGCCGGTTGAGGAGTTCGATTTTCATAACGCCCGGTACCTTCTGCCAGGCGCGGTTGAAGGCGAAGAACCAACGGCCATCCCGATCCAGATCGAGGTAGTACTGACAGACATCAATGCGGAGATTGAGAATCGTTGTGGTCAGCATCTGGAGTTCTGGCATACGGCAGAGAGGCGGCTTCTTGATGAAGGCGAGGCGGATGCTGCGAATCCTCCCTTGGTTGTGAGCTGCCTTCGTTTGGAGACACTGGCCGCTTACAACCCAGAAGAAGATGAGTTTGAGGCAAAGACTTGCTACTCGCGCAGTCCAAATGCAGAGCCTGGCGAACTGGACAAGGTCAGCAAGGAGATCAAGCGATTGTTTGGATTCCTATACCTGCGAGCTGTCCGCACAGGTTCTCGAGCTTTGAGTCTGGAGCGAGGTTCTCTCTTAGACGTCATCCTTCGTCTCAGGGGCTCACGCGCTGGCTTGTGGGAAAAGGCTATCGAGCGTTTACGAGATCTGGATATTGAGAAGGACGCAACGCACCTACAGCCTGTGTTGGAGTCGATTGAGGCACGACTCGGGCGCTACATTGCATCCGACGTGGAAGGCAGGACGACAAAATTGCATGTTTCACAGCTGACACGTGAGCACCTGCGGAAGACCATGGCTTTCTTCCTTGCAATGTCCAAGGATCAGACACCAGTACCATTCCAGCAGGTCGGGACAGGAACATTGAACGTATTGGTCCTTGCTCTCTTGTCGTTTATTGCCGAGCTAAAACCAACGTCGGTGATCTTCGCGATGGAAGAGCCCGAGATCGCGGTGCCGCCTCACACGCAGCGACGGATCGCGGACTACCTGCTGCACAACACGACACAAGCGTTCGCGACCTCGCATTCCCCGTATGTCATCGAGCGCTTTGAGCCAGAGCAAACCCTGCTCCTGTCGCGAGGGCCGGATTCCAGCGTTAATGCCAGGAGGGTGTCGGATGCCGGCAGCCTCAAGGGCAACGACTTCAAACGCTATGCCAGGCGCGGACTGACGGAATGCATGCTTGGTAAGGGAGCCATCGTCGTGGAGGGGTTGACCGAGTTTCACGCGCTGCCGGTTGCCGCGCGAATGTTGGAAGAGAGCGACGACTCGCTTCAGCCCCTCGACATCGCGGGCGCGGCATTCTTCGACGCGGAGAGTGAGGGTGCGATGCCTAAGTTCGGCACCTTCTTTAAGGCCCTCGGCCTCAAGACGTTTTCATTCTACGATTTCATCGCGCGTACACCAGAGAAAAAGAAACAGTTTTCTGATGCGTTCGACGTGGACTGCGAGCACGTCCACGCGGGTTTCGAGGCGTTGATAGTGAACGAGATGTCGCTCGACCGCCTGTGGGCATTCCTGGACGACTTGCGAGTATCCGGTGACAACGGCAACTTCGCAATTCCCACTGCGCGTCCCGGTGATGCAGACCTAAGGAAGCTCGCGAGGTCAGCGCTGGAAGGAAGCAAGGGCGCAGGTTGGGCGGCACGGCTATTTGAAGGCAGTACGGTTGCCGAACTGCCAGTGACCGTGACGGGCTTTCTGAAGCAGGTCTATGCCATGTTCCCAAAGCCGGCCGACATCCCCGTGGAAGTTGCCATTGCGGTGCCTGCGAAGCCTGCAGTGGCCGCAGGTTGACTGCAGAGGGGCTGATGGAGACCTGCGACCTCCGCAAGCAGCTCATTGATTGCAAGGGGCACGCTCTAGTCATCGGAGGCCCTGGCAGCGGTAAGACGACGATCGCCCTGAAGAAGGCGATCGCCTTCTTCAGGGATGGAATGGCACCCGGCCAATCGGTCTTGTTCTTGAGCTTCTCCCGGGCTGCCGTAGCTAGGGTCGTTGAAGCCACGCGATTGGAGGTCCCGAAGGCACAGCGGGGGATGCTGAGTATGCAGACCTTCCACTCCTTCTTCTGGACAGTGCTGTCGGCACACGCTTACTTGCTCGGTGCGCCCAAGTCACTGCGCATTTTGTTACCGCAAGACGAACAAGCCATCTATGGGACGATCAAGTCAAAGGATCGGAAGGAAGAGAACCCCGTATGGCAGGCATGGTTGGCGGAACGAGAGCGACTTTTTCGCGAGGATGGGCGAATCGCATTCGATCTATTTCCCGCCAACGCCGCGCAGCTGCTGGCGCGAAGCGAGCACGTGCGTAGGCTCATCACACAGCGCTATCCGCTAATCATCGTGGACGAGGCCCAAGATACCAACGAACACGCCTGGCATTGCATCGAATTGCTGGCGCCGACGGCCCAAGTGATCTGCTTGGCAGACCTGGAGCAGCAGATATTTGACTACTTGCCTGGTATAGGTCCTGAGCGGATTGCGGCGATCAAGAAATCGCTGAATCCCTTGGAGATTGATCTCGGTGCCCAGAACCACCGGAGCGGCGGCACCGAGATCGCCACGTTTGGGCAGGACATATTGTTGGGAAAGGTTCGCGGCTCGCCTTACGCTGGCGTATCGAGCTTTCAATACAACCCGAAGCAGCGTACCCAAAGTGTGGTCTTGCGCATGTCGATAGGCATGCTGCAGAGGGCAATCAGGAAGGCGACAGGGAAGTACGGCAAGAACATTGCGATCTTGGTCCATTCCGGAGCGGCGGCCGCCAAAATTTCGGCCGCGCTGAACGCGGAACCTAAGCCAGTTCGCCACAAGTTGTTGTTTGATGAAGCGGAGGCGCTTCTGACGGCTCGGTTCGCTGCGTTCCTCCTTGAACCGAAGCATGCCGTTGACCGAATACGAGATCTGACGACGGCACTTGAGTTGCTCGCTACGGCGAAGCAAGCCAGCGGGCTGGCAATTGCGAAACAGTGGCAAGCTTGGGCGCTGGCATTTCGGGCTGGCAAAGTGCCAAGGGCAATGTTTGTTCAGTCTCTGCTCGCCGTAATGGATGACTTACGCGCTGAAGGATTTTCCGGCGACCCTGGGAAGGATTGGATCACTATCAAACGTGCACTCCGGCAGGCTGGGGACACGAGCCTGACGGACGTAGCAAAAAATCTGGACTACTTGGTGGCGTTCAATCGCGGGAAGCGCATCAGTAGTGGGCTCGGTGCGGTGTGGGTGCGCGATGGGCAGTACACCGGCGCGCGTGGAATTCTCGAGCTCGCTCTGGCGCAGGATCAGATTCTTGGGGGCGTCGACGATCCCCCGGGTGTCCAAGTGATGAATGTGCACAAGGCAAAAGGAAAGCAGTTCGATGGCGTCATCGTGGTCCGCGAAGCAAGGCACGATGGACAACAACTGGTCTCCTCATTCGTGTGGTGGGGCGACCAGCCTCCTTACCATCGCAGTCGCAAGATTCTCAGGGTCGCTATCACGAGAGCAAAAACCCACACGTTGATGCTTGGGCCCATCTATCCTGCCTGCCCTATCGTTGGTCAACACAAGCTCTAACGCTCAGTTCGTTGCGATGATTGGTTACTAACTAGCCAGGCTTAGGGCCACAGGCTGTGTGGACCGCAAATGACTTCATTGCATGCTGATGCGAGCGACAACCGTTAGAATGGTCAGGAGCCTGAAGTGGAAGTACGAAGCGTCTGACGGTAACTTTGACGGTAGGTGCTGCTGATATACTTCAGAGAATCGCATAAGACAAGGGCTTGTAGGTCATTGTTCGAGTGCACCCATACCACCATTCGTATTTTGCAGAGAAGCCGATGAATTTCATGGGCTTTTTTGTTTTCGCCTTGCCTTCCCCGATGGCATCCTGCCACTCCATGAAGCTCAAAACAGGCCATGTGACAGTTTATGTGACACTTTCAGGTGTCACAGCCTGGGCACCGTGATGCATTACGACCGCAGCTTGGTCCGGCGACCAAGCGCGCACCGGAAGCCGCCCGTGAAGAACACTACCGCGTGGGAGAGCCTACCTTCGCGGTGCTGCACGGCGTCGACCCAGTAATGCAGCTGGGGCATTACATGCCCAACCTCCAATCCAGCCCTTCTGGCTACTCGCCGAGCAAGAGGGCTCAACGCACCCACGCATAGAGGATCGCTCCGAAGAGCGCCCCGACCGGCAAGGTGACCACCCACGACAGTGCAATGTCAGTGATCACTCTGCGATTCACCCCGCTCCGTCCGCTGGCACCGGCGCCTGCCAGCGCCCCCACAGCGACATGAGTTGTCGATACTGGAAGGCCGTTGAAACTCGCTGTACTGACCAACAGGCTGGTGGTCAGGCTGGCTGCAAGCGAGGCACCAAGATCCAGATCCGTAATTTTTTCGCTCATGGTACGGGCGACCCTGCGTGCGCCAAGCAACCCACCAAGCAACATCGCAATCGCCACGGCGAGCACGGCTGCGTGGCTATCGAGCATCGCGATGGGCAATAACAAGGCAGCAATCTTCGGTGTGTCATTGAGTCCGCGCGCAAACCCTACTGCCCCCGCGAGCAGGAAATGCAGCGTATCGATTTGGCGGGTAGCATCGAAACGCATGAGCGTGCGTGTATCGCTGCCGCCGCATTCGGTCGTACTGCCGGTGCGCAGCACGGCTGTCTCGCGCATCATCAGGCCATCGGGCGTGGTGATCGTGCCTTGAGCAATGCACAAACAGTCGATGCGTTTCCGTTCTGCGCGCACCACCAGCCGGCGCAGCAGCGGGGCACTGAGGAATGCAGGGATGACGGCAATCAGCGGACTGGCCAGCAGCGGTAGTAGGAAGCTCCTGCCCAGTGACCCGAAATGCGCGTCCATGCCGGCGGCGACCAGCCCGGCGCCGCTCATCGCACCAACCAGCGCATGCGTAGTCGAGATCGGCATCCCGCGCCATGATGCCAAGGCGACCGTGATGGCAGCCCCGCCCGCCACGGCCAGTGCGAAGCTGGTCTGCGCTGCGATGTCGGCAGGTACCAGTCCTGCGCCGGTGAAGGCCTTGAGCAACCCCTGTGCGAGATAGACCGAACCCAACGAACCGGCCAGCGTGGTGATGCTGGCCCAACCAAGGCTAGTCCAGTAGCCCACGGTTCGGCTGCCGTAAAGCGTGGCCACTCCCTTGAAGTTGTCGTTGGCACCATTGGTCGCTGCCAGCAGCAATACGGAGACCTGATTAGCGACGACGCTCAGCCGACTGTCGCGTGATGTGAGACGTGCGCGGCGGAGGCTCAGTGCCATGTTACGAGGCGGAGAACCGGCATGGCCATGAACCAAGTGCAGTTCCAGTCGGGGTTGTCGATGGCGCAGTTCATCCGGCGCTACGGCACGGAGGCGAGG
>NZ_AXBJ01000034.1:0-26747 GCF_000473345.1 Rhodanobacter sp. OR87 | reverse complement strand
AGGCGCGGCACTGGTAGTACACCCGGCCCGCGCGGCGAAACCGCGAGCGTGGCCGGCTGTTGCACCTCGGGCAGCGGAACCCCTGCGGCCAGCGCGCCCGGTATAGCGCCCGGTAGCACCTCGCCTCCGTGCCGTAGCGCCGGATGAACTGCGCCATCGACAACCCCGACTGGAACTGCACTTGGTTCATGGCCATGCCGGTTCTCCGCCTCGTAACATGGCACTGAGCCTCCGCCGCGCACGTCTCACATCACGCGACAGTCGGCTGAGCGTCGTCGCTAATCAGGTGACGGGATTGGCAATGCCGGCGCGGGCCGCGGATACTTTGCGCCCCCCCAAGCCGCCGAATGAGCCCATGACCACGCGCGACGCCTTGCAGGCCCGACTCGAACAAGGCATTGCCGCGCTGGGGCTGTCGCTGCCGGCCGATGCGGTGCCACGGCTGCTCGACTACCAGGCGCTGCTCGAACGCTGGAACGCGGCCTACAACCTCACCGCGGTGCGCGACCCGGCGGAGATGGTCACCCGTCACCTGCTCGATTCGCTGGCGATCCTGCCGTACGTGCAGGGCGCGACTCTGGCCGACCTCGGCACCGGCCCCGGCCTGCCCGGCATCGTGCTGGCGATTGCCGCGCCGGGGCGGCAGATCCTGCTGGTCGATTCCAACGGCAAGAAGGTGCGCTTCCTGCGCGAGGCGATCCGCGCGCTGAAGCTGGACGGCGTGCGCGCGCTGCAGTCGCGGGTGGAAGAGGTCGAGGGCCAGTTCGACTGCATCACCGCACGCGCGTTCGCCAGCCTCGCCGACATGCTGGCCTGGGGCGGTCATCTGCTGGCGCCGGGCGGGATCTGGCTGGCGATGAAGGGCAAGCCGGCGGACGACGAGCTGCCCGGCGTGCCGGCCGGCTTCGCGCTGCGCGAACGCCACGCGCTGAAGGTGCCGGGGCTCGACGCCGAGCGCCACGTGCTGCTGCTCGGCCGCGCCTGAGAAATCCCGAGGGCTCCTACGCGTCTTCGTCCAGCACTGCGCCGTTGCTCTCAATCACTTGCGCATACAGCTTCGCGCTGGCCTTCGGCGTGCGCTGCTGGGTGGCGAAGTCGACGTGGTACAGGCCGAAGCGCTTGGAGAAACCCAGCGACCACTCCAGGTTGTCCAGCAGCGACCACGCGTAGTAGCCCTTCAGGTTCACGCCCGCCGCGATTGCCCGGTGCAGCGCTTGGAGGTGCTTGCGCAGATAGTTCGTGCGCAGCGGATCGTCCAGCACCTCGCCCTCGGCCACCGGCGGGTCGTAGAACGCCGAACCGTTTTCGGTGATGTACAGCGGAATGTCGCCGTAGCGGCCCTTGAACCAGCTCAGCGTGTCGGTCAGGCCCTGCTCGAACACTTCCCAGCCGGTCTCGGTGTAGGTCCTGTTCGGCTGGCGCACCGACACCGCGTGCAACGGATACGCGTTCGCGTCGTGCTTCACCACCGCGCGGGTGTAGTAGTTGATGCCGACGAAATCGACTGGCTGCTTCGTCAGCTTGAAATCCTCGGCCGGGAAATCCGGCCAGGCGTCGCCGAAGATCTCCTTCAGCTCGGGCGGGTAGCTGCCGAGCAGGGCCGGGTCGGCGAACTGCTGGTTCATGTAGGCGTGCGCGCGGGCCGTGGCGGCGAGGTCTTCGGCGCTGTCCGAGTGCGGGTACTTCGGCTCAATATTGAACACCACGCCGATCTCGTGCTTGCCGTGCGCGCGGTACGCCTGGATGCCGGCGCCGCTGGCGCGCATCAGGTTGTGCGCGGCGAGCGGTGCCTCGTACTTGCTGCGGTGGCCCGGCGCCAGCGCACCGTGCAGGTAGCCGCCGTCGGTGACCACCCAGGGCTCGTTGAGCGTGGACCAGCGTGGCACGCGGTCGTCCAGCGCCTTGAACATCACCTCGGCGTACTCGGCGAACCAGTACGCGCTGTCGCGGTTGAGCCAGCCGCCGCGGTCGTCCAGCGCCGCCGGCAGGTCCCAGTGGAACAGCGTGGCGTTCGGCGCGATGCCGTGCTCCAGCAGTTCGTCGACCAGCCGCGAATAGAAGTCCAGTCCCTTCGGGTTGATCCGGCCGCTGCCCTCGGGCAGCACGCGCGCCCAGTTGATACTGAAGCGGTAGCCCTTGAGGCCCAGCGCCTTCATCAGCTGCACGTCTTCACGGTAGCGGCGGTAGTGGTCGCAGGCGACGTCGCCGGTGTCGCCGTTCACCATCATCCCCGGCGTGTGGGCGAAGCGCTGCCAGATGCTGGGGCCGGCGCCGTCGGCCAGCGGGGAACCTTCGATCTGGTAGGCCGAGGTGGCGGCGCCCCAATGGAAGCCGTCGGGGAAGCGGAAGCTGGGGCGCGTCATGGGAGGTCCTGCGATCAAGGCGCTTGATGTAAACGATTACATCGGCAGAATAGCCCAATGTATCGCCGCTGTGCAGACGAGTGCATGCTGTGGCGAAGACCGGCCGTCGTGGCCAACCCCCAGCGGAGATGCCGATGGCTCGCGTGTGCCTGGACCAGCTGCGCAAGGTCTACCCCAACGGCCACGTCGGCGTGGCCGACGCCAGCTTCGAGATCGCCGACGGCGAGCTGCTGGTGCTGGTGGGGCCGTCCGGCTGCGGCAAGACCACCCTGCTCAGGATGATCGCCGGGCTGGAGTCGATCAGCAGCGGCACGCTGTCCATCGACGGCCGCGTGGTCAACGCGGTGGCGCCGAAGGACCGCGACATCGCGATGGTGTTCCAGAACTACGCGCTGTACCCGCATATGACGGTGGCCGAGAACCTCGGCTTCGGCCTGAAGCTGCGCGGGCACAAGCCGGCCGAGATCGACCGTCGCGTGGCGGTGGCGGCGAAGACGCTGGAGCTGGAGGCGCGGCTGGCTGCGCGCCCGGCGGCGCTGTCCGGCGGCCAGCGCCAGCGCGTGGCGCTGGGCCGGGCGCTGGTGCGCGACCCGAAGGTGTTCCTGCTCGACGAGCCGCTATCCAACCTGGACGCCAAGCTGCGCCTGTCGATGCGGGTGGAGATCGCCCGGCTGCACCGCCAGCTTGGCGCCACCATGGTCTATGTCACCCACGATCAGATCGAGGCGATGACCCTGGGCCAGCGCATCGTGGTGCTGGACGGCGGGGTGATCCAGCAGATCGACACGCCGATGGCGCTGTACGAAAGGCCGGCCAACCTGTTCGTGGCCGGCTTCGTCGGCAGCCCGGCGATGAACCAGCTGCGCGGCACGTTGCAGCGCGACGGCGGCTGGACGCTGGCCACCGCCCACGGCGCCATCGCGCTGGGCGAGCCGGCGCAGGCGGCGGCGTGGCAGCTGTGGCGCGATCGCGAGGTGGTGCTGGGCATCCGTCCGGAGCACCTGCAGCCGCAGGCGGACGGCGCCGGTGCGCTGAGCGCCCGGCTGGAAGTGCTCGAGCCGGTCGGCCACGAGGTGTTCCTGAACCTGCGCTACGGCGACCAGCCGCTGGTCGCGCGGGTGCCGCCGCGCGCCCTGCCTGAGCCGGGCAGCACGCTGGCGCTGGGCCTGGCGGCCGAACGGCTGCATCTGTTCGATGCCGCCAGCGGGGCGCGGATCGGTACCTGAGAGCGCAGTCCCCGGGGAGGCAAGCCGCGGCGGCAATGCTAATCTAGCCGTCCTTCGCGAACGGTAGCTATCCATCCATGGCCCGCATCATCGCTGTCGCCAACCAGAAGGGCGGCGTCGGCAAGACCACCACTGCCGTCAATCTCGCCGCGGCGCTGGCCGCGGCGAAGCGCAAGGTATTGCTGGTCGACTTCGACCCGCAGGGCAATGCCACGATGGCCTCGGGCGTCAACAAGCGCGACATCAAGGCCAGCGGCTGCGAGGTGTTGCTGGAGGAAGTGGAGATCGCTGCCGCGATCGTGCCCACCGAGGCGCACTACGACCTCTTGCCCGGCAACGGCGACCTCACCGCCGCCGAGCTGAAGCTGATGGACGCGCTGGCGCGCGAGCACCGGCTGAAGGAAGTGCTGGCGAAGATCGCGCCGAACTACCACACCATCCTGATCGACTGCCCGCCGTCGCTGAACCTGCTCACGCTGAACGCGCTGACCGCGGCCGACGGCGTGCTGATCCCGGTGCAGTGCGAATACTTCGCGCTGGAAGGCCTGTCCAGCCTGCTCGACACGATCAAGGCGGTGCGCCACCGGCTGAACCCCCATCTGGAGATCGAGGGCCTGCTGCGCACCATGTACGACGTGCGCAACAACCTCGGCAACGAAGTCTCCGCCCAGCTCACCCAGCACTTCGGCGACAAGGTGCTGCGCTCGATCATCCCGCGCAACGTGCGCCTGGCCGAGGCGCCCAGCCACGGCCAGCCGATCCATCTGTACGATCGCAGCTCGCGCGGCGCGATCGCCTACATCGGCCTGGCCGGCGAGGTGATCCGGCGCGAGCGCGGGCTGCCGCCGCGCGCCGGCCATGCCGAGGGGCTCGACGACATCGAACCGCCGCCACACGGCGACAGCGGCCCGACGCTCAAGGCGCCGGCCGCCAACCATCAGGAATAAGGCATGGCAGCTGCGAAAAAACGGGGACTGGGACGCGGACTGGACGCCCTGCTCGGTGGCGACGGCGACGCTGCGCCGTCGGTACTGACCCAGGAAGGCGAACTGCGCGTGCTGCCGATCCAGCAGATCCAGCCCGGCAAGTACCAGCCGCGGCGGCACTGGAACGACGAGGCGCTGGACGAACTGGCCGCGTCGATCAAGGCGCAGGGCCTGATCCAGCCGGTGGTGGTGCGCGAGATCGGCAAGAACAGCTACGAGCTGATCGCCGGCGAACGCCGCTGGCGGGCGGCACAGCGCGCCCAGCTGAGCGAACTGCCGGCGCTGGTGAAGAGCGTACCGGAGGCGGCGGTGCCGGCGATGGCGCTGATCGAGAACATCCAGCGCCAGGACCTCACCCCGCTGGAAGAAGCCGACGCGCTGAAGCGGCTTATCGACGACTTCGAGCTCACCCACCAGCAGGCCGCCGATGCGGTCGGCCGTTCGCGCGCGGCGGTGTCGAACATGCTGCGGCTGACCGAGATGCCGGAGCCGATCCGGCGCCTGCTCGACGACGGCAAGCTGGAAATGGGCCACGCGCGCTGCCTGCTGACCCTGGACGAATCCATCGCCGTGCCGCTGGCGCGTCAGGCCTCGACCCTCGGCTGGTCGGTGCGCGAGCTGGAAGAAGCCGCGCGCCGCGCGCAAACCGCGCCGAAAGGCAAGGCCAAGCACGCGCCCGCGCGCGACCCGAACATCGCCGCGCTGGAGCGCGAACTGGCCGAACGCCTGGCCACCCGGGTCGAACTGGCCCAGGGCCGCGGCGGTCGCGGCAAGCTGGTGATCCACTACCACAGCAACGACGAGCTGGACGGCATCCTCGGCAAGATCCGCTGAGACCACAAATGAGTGGGGAAAAGTGAGAGACCTGCCATGCAGGGATTGTCTTCCCCCGTTTCTTGACTTCGCTCCACTCGCTCCTCGCTCCGCCACACGTTCCACGTTCACGTAGATAGTCAGGGCCCGCCCCATGCCGCAACTCTCCGTCGTCGTCCCCGTCTTCAACGAGCGCGACAACATCCCGCCGCTGCTGGCCGAGATCGCTGCCGCCCTGCGCGGCCAGGTCGACTACGAAGTGGTCTACGTCGACGACGATTCCAGCGACGACAGCCGCGCCGTGCTGGCCGCGCAGAAGGCGCTGCACCCGGAGCTGCGCGTGCTGCACCACGTCACCCGCAGCGGGCAGAGCACGGCGGTGTGGAACGGCGTGCGCGCGGCCGTGTCGCCGTGGATCGCCACGCTCGACGGCGACGGCCAGAACGATCCGGCCGACATCCCGAAGCTGCTCGCCGCGCGCGACGCGGCACCGGCCGAAACGCGGCTGTTCGCCGGCTGGCGCACCACCCGCCGCGACAGCTTCAACAAGCGGATCTCCTCGAAGGTCGCCAACGCGGTGCGCTCGCGCATGCTGAAGGACGCCACCCCGGACACCGGCTGCGGCCTGAAGCTGTTCGAGCGCGAGGTGTTCCTGCGCCTGCCCTACTTCGACCACATGCACCGCTACCTGCCGGCGCTGGTCAAGCGCGCCGGTTTCGCCAGCCAGAGCGTGCCGGTGGGCCATCGCCCGCGCACCGCCGGCGTGTCCAAGTACGGCATGCTGGACCGGCTGTGGGTCGGCCTGGCCGATCTGCGCGGGGTGGCCTGGCTGATGCGCCGGGGCAAGGTGACGAAGGTCGAGGAACTCTGATCGGCGTCACGCCGCCTTGCGCCGGCGGTCGTATGCTGGGGATCTTCCTTCCAGGGAGGCACCCATGAGCATCAGCGTCAAACGTGTCTACGAACCGGCCGCGAAGTCCGACGGCTATCGCGTGCTGATCGACCGGTTGTGGCCGCGTGGGCTGAAGAAGGAGGCGGTGCCGCTGGACCTGTGGGCGAAGGAGCTGGCGCCGTCGACCGCCTTGCGCCAATGGTTCGGCCACGATCCGGCATTGTGGGACGGCTTCCGCCACCGCTACGCCGGCGAGCTGGACGCGCTGGCCGAGTACTGGCAGCCGCTGGCCGAGCGGGCTGCACGGCACCCCGTCACCCTGCTGTTCGGTGCCCGCGACGAGGAGCACAACAACGCGGTGGCGCTGAAGGCGTACCTGGACAACTGGCTGCGCACGCACGGCCCGCGCTGAGGCGTGCGGTTCAGGCCTCGCGTTGCGGCGTGCCGGCGCGTGGCCAGTTCGCCAGTGCCGCGCGTGCCTGCAGGCGACCCAGTTCGATCAGCTCGTGCGCGCGGTAGAACTCGTAGGCCAGCGCCATGTTGTGCGGCAGCTGGATCAGCAGGTCCGGCGCGTACGCGGCCAGGCGCAGGCGCGACAGGTTGGCCTGCATCAGGTCCATTGCCTGGGTCAGCAGTTCGAGCGTGCCCGGCTCGCGTGGGCGGCTCTCGCCGCGCGGGAGCATGCGGCCGATGAACTCGCCGATGCGGTAGCGATAGCTGTCTTCCGCGGCCGCCGGCTGGAGCGGCGGTTCCGGCGGCGTCGCCGCCACCGCCGGGCCGTCCACGCTCACCGCGATCAGGTAGTCGGCGCGCTCGCGGATCAGCGGCGTCACCGGCACCGGGTTGAGCAGGGCGCCATCGACCAGCCGGCGGCCATCGATGGTGTGCGGGCGGAACACCGTGGGGATCGCGATCGACGCGCGGATCGCCTCGAACAGGCCGCCGCGGCTCAGCCACACCTCGCGGCCGCGCTCGAGGTCGGTGGCCACCGCGGTGAACGCCAGCGGCAACTCTTCGATCTGCGCGTCGCCGACCAGCCCGCGCAGGGTCTCGATGATCTTGTCGCCCTTGATCAGGCCGCCGCCGGAGAAGCTCCAGTCGACCAGCCTGAGCACGTCGAGCTTGGCCAGGGCGCAGACCCAGTCGCGGTACACGTCGAGCCGGCCGGTGGCGTGGATGCCGCCGATCAGCGCGCCCATCGAGCTGCCGGCGATCGCCACGATCTGGAAACCCTGCGCCTCGATCTCCTCGATCACGCCGATGTGCGCCAGCCCCTTGGCGCCGCCGGCGCCGAGCGCCAGCGCCACGGTCGGCGGGCGCCGCCCCGGCGCGATGCCAACGGGATCGGTGGAGGTCATCGGGCTGCGCTCAGCGCGGTGGTTGCTGGTAGCCGCCGAGCGCCAGCTGCAGCAGGATCTTCATCTCCTCGCGCAGCGGCAGCGGCGCCACCACCTCTGCATCCGGGCCGTACTTGAGCACGTCCATCAGCAATTCCTTGGAGTTGGAGTACGGCAGCTTCAGCTCGTAGCGGCCGTCCGGCAGCCACTCGCCCTTCTGCTGCGAATGCCAGTGCTCGTCGGCGACCCAGCGCGCGGCGTGCTGCGAGAAGCGGATCGTGGCCCACGCCTTCGGCTTGCCGGCGAAGATGCCGTAGCTGGAGGCGAGCAGTTCGTTGAGCTCGGCGTCGGCCACGTCGGTGGCGGGCGTGTCCAGCGCCTGTGCGTCGGCGATGCGGTCCACCGCGAAGCTGCGCAGCGCCTGGCGGTCGTGGTCCCACACGTCGAGGTACCAGTTGTCACGGTAGTGGGTCAGCCGCTGCGGTGAGACCGTGCGCCGGCTGTCCGCGTTGGTGGTGCGCGCGCGGTAGCGGAAGCGCAGTTGCTTCCGCTCCAGCACCGCGCCGGCGACGATGCGGAACACCTGCTGGTCGAGCTTGCGCTCGCCCCACGGAATCACCCGGATGCGTTCGATCGGCAGCGTCTTGCCGTTGTCGTGGCTGGACAGCAGGCCCTCGATGCGCGACTTGAACGGCGCCAGCGCGCCGGCCAGCACGCCGGGGCCGGAGCGGCCGATCAGCTCGTTCAGCGCCAGCAGCGCGGCCAGTTCGTCGGAGGTCAGCCACAGTCCGGGCAGCTCGAATTTCTCGCCCTCGCCCGCCTCGTAGCGGAAGGCGGCCTGGTCGGTGCCGGCGCTTTCCACCGGCGCGCCCAGCGCGTCGCGCAGGAACGCCACGTCGCGGTACAGCGTGGCGCGCGAGCACTCCAGCTCGCCGAGCAGGCGCGACAGCGGAATCGGATAGTGCGCCGACTTCAGCAGCCGGTGCAGGGTCAGTATGCGTTCGTAGCGATCCATGAGAGCGTCGGCATATCGTGGGGAAGAGGCCTTGTGTAGCATGGCGGCGGCCTGCGGCGGTCGCAAGTCGCCGCCTTCGACTCCCCGGATGCCTTTCCGCCCATGCGCGAACTGCCCCCCGACGTCCTCTCCACCGCCGGCATCGACCGCGCGCCGCCGTCGAGCTACGCGGAGATCCTGCTGCGCCTGCTGGCGATCAGCGGCTACGGCCTGTGGCTCTGGCTCGGCATGGCGCTGGCGCTGGGCATGGAGCGGATCGGCCGCTGCGACATGCGGATGCCGCTGATCCTCGGCACCGCGCTGGTCGCGGCGGGCCTGCTGCTGACCCAGTCGCGGCGGCCGGCGGCCGCCGCCGGCCACTGGTCGCCGGAGCATGAGCGCCGGCCCGCGCAGGTGCTGCCGATGGCGCTGCTGAGCTTCCTGCCGGTGCTGCTGGTGATCATCCTGGGCGATGGCCACGGCCATGTCCCGGCGATGCGTCTGGCCGGCGTGGCGCTGATGCTGTGCAGCCTGGTCAGCCTGGTCTACACCGCCTACCGTTATCGCCGCCACCTGTCGCCCGGCCTGCAGCGGGTGTCGTCGTCGCTGCCGGTGAGCCGGCTGATCACCGCCTGGTACGGTGGTGGCCTGTGGTTGTGGCTGTGCACGATAGTGCAGGGCGGGCTGGAGCCGCCGCACCGCGCGTATCCGTGGATCCTGCTGCTGCTGGCGCTGGCCTTGCTGCTGGGCCTGCTCGAAGGCATGCGCTGGCAGCTGCTGGGTCTGCCGCACGGCGCGGGCGGCGAGCTGGAGGCGCACCACGTGCCGCCGGCGCGCATCGTGGCGGCGATCCTCGTTTACGTGCTGCCGTGTGCCGCGCTGTTGCTGACCGAACGCTACGGCGGCGGCTTGCTGGCCGCCGCGCTGACGGTGCCCAGCTGCCTGCTCGGCAAGATGCTGGAGCAGCGCGTCTACGAGACGGCGCTGGCGGGCGGCTTGGCGGCCGGCGGGTGAATCGGCGTGGATGGCGTCGCCACGCCGTTCATTGCCAATTCAAGCCGCCCCGTTAAGGTAGCGGTCTTACTATTGTTTAACAAATGGATCGTCCCCCGATGAAAAAGACCCTGATCGCCGGCCTGCTGCTGGCCGCTTTCGCGAGTTTCGCTGCCCAGGCCCAGAACACTGACGTCAACCCCGCCAGCAACGGCGGCTGGAGCGGTTCGGGCGAGTTCGGCTTCGCCTCCTCCACCGGCAACTCGCGCTCCGAGAACATCAACGCCAAGCTCGGCCTGAGCCAGGAAAACGAGCAGTGGAAGAACAACTTCTTCCTCGATGCGCTGCGCTCGAAGAGCCAGCAGACCATCGTGGATACGAACGGCAACACCCTCAAGCAGTTCAACACCACCGCGAACCGCTATGACGGCGGCGCCTCGGTCGGCCTCAAGCTCGACCCGCGCAGCTACATCGTCGGCGCCGCCCGCTACGAGCACGACGACTTCGGCGCGAACCTGTGGCAGGGCATCGTCTCGCTCGGTTACGGCTACATCGCGCTGAAGGACGGGCGCAACGAGCTGTCGTTCGAAATCGGCCCCGGCTACAAGCGCTACCGCCCCGCCGACGTCGAGCTCGTGGTCAATGGCGTGGTGGAGCACCAGCGGCAGCCGACCGAAAGCGAAATGGTTGCGCGCGGCCTGGCCAACTACAAGTACAAGCTCACCGAGAACACCGCGTTCGAGGACACCTTCCTGATGGAAGCCGGTTCGAAGAACACCTACCTGCAGAACGACGCGGGCGTGGCGGTCAGCATGACCCAGAAGCTGGCGCTGAAGGTCGGCTTCCAGGTGCGCCACAACAGCGACGTGCTGCCCGGCACCAGGAAGACCGACACGCTGACCACCACCAACCTGGTCTACAGCTTCTGAGTAGCGACCGGGGTTGCGGACCGGCGCCGGCCATCGGTGCCGGTCGCCCCTGCGGCTTTTCAGAGCCCGAGAAACTCCGCCGCGCCCTGCGCCAGCAGCTCGGCCGCCACCTGCCGGCCCAGTGCGATCGCCTGGTTGCTGGGGCCGCTGGCTTCGGCGCGCAGCAACCGGCCGCCGGCCGCGTCGCCGACCAGGCCGCGCAGGTGCAGGCCGTGTTCGCCCAGCATGCACCAGGCACCGACCGGCACCGTGCAGCTGCCGCCCAGCGCCTGGTTCATCGCGCGCTCGGCGCTCACCGTGAGCCGGGTGTCGGCATCGTCCAGCGCGGCCAGCAAGGCCAGCACGCCGGGCTGGCCTTCGCGCGCCTCGATCGCGATCGCCGCCTGGCCCGGCGCCGGCAGCCAGTCCGGCGCGGCCAGTCGCGAGCGGATGCGCGCGGCCAGGTCGAGGCGCTCCAGCCCGGCGCAGGCCAGCACGATCGCGTCGTAGGCGCCGGCGTCGAGCTTGCCCAGCCGGGTGCCGACGTTGCCGCGCAGGTCGAGCAAGACGAGATCCGGCCGCAACGCGCGCAACTGCGCCTGCCGGCGCAGCGACGAGGTGCCCACGCGCGCGCCATGGGGCAGCGCGGCCAGGTCGTCGTAATGGTTGCTGACGAACGCGTCGGCGGCGTCCGCGCGCGGCAGGATCGCCGGCAGCGCGAAGCCCGGCTCCAGCTGCGCCGGCACGTCCTTCAGCGAATGCACGGCGAGGTCGGCGCGGCCTTCCAGCATCGCCACCTCGAGTTCCTTCAGGAACAGCCCCTTGCCGCCGATCGTGGCCAGCGGCTGGTCGAGGATCTCGTCGCCGCGCGTGCTCATCGGCACCAGTTCCACCGTCAGCCCCGGGTGCGTCGTGCGCAGCAGCGTGGCGACATGTTCGGCCTGCCACAGCGCGAGCGCGCTCTTGCGGGTGGCGATACGCAGGGTGGCAGGGTTCATCGGGGCTCCGCACGGTTCGGCAAGAGCGCATTGTCGCGTAGTTTCTGCGCAGCGGCGTAACGGCATGTTGGCGCAGGGCGCCGGCAAAGCCGCTACGATGAGGGCAAACCACGGGAGCAGACCATGCAAAGCGGCAATCCGGCGCTCAACAAGAACACCTTCCTCGACGCTTCCAGCGGCGCGGTCTTCACGCGCGGCGACGAGGCGATGACGATCAACGGCACGGTCAACAAGACCGGCCTGCTGCTGCTCCTGGTGCTGGTCGGCGCGATGGTCAGCTGGAGCCGCTTCGCCGGCCCGGACAGCCTGCCGGCGATGCTGCCGCTGGTGCTTGGCGGCGCCCTCGGCGGCCTGGTGCTGGGCCTGGTCACCGCGTTCAAGAAGACCTGGGCGCCGTTCACCGCGCCGCTGTACGCGGTGGCGGAAGGGCTGTTCATCGGCGCGCTGTCGGCGATCTTCGAGCTGCGCTACCCCGGCATCGTGATGCAGGCGGTGGGGCTGACCTTCGGCACCATGGCCGCACTGCTGCTGGCCTATCGCAGCGGGCTGATCCGCGCCACCGAGAAGTTCAAGCTCGGCATCGTCGCCGCCACCGGCGGCATCATGCTGCTGTACCTGGCCAACTTCGCGATGGGCTTCTTCGGCCACTCGATCGGTTTCATCAACGGCAGCAGCGGCGTCGGCATCGCGTTCAGCGCGGTGGTGGTGGTGATCGCGGCGCTGAACCTGATCCTCGACTTCGACCTGATCGAAACCGGCGCCCAGCAGGGCGCGCCGAAGTACATGGAGTGGTATGGCGCGTTCGCGCTGGTGGTGACCCTGGTCTGGCTGTACCTGGAACTGCTGCGCCTGCTGTCGAAGCTGCAGTCGCGCAATTGATCGACTGAAAACAAAGAGGCCGGCGAATCGTCGCGATCCGCCGGCCTCTTCGTGTCCGCGGGCTTATTTGCCCAGCAGTGTCTTTGCCCGGCGCACCACGTTGTCGACGGTGAAGCCGAACTCCTGCAGCAGCTTCTCCGCCGGGGCGGAGGCGCCGAAGTGGTCGAGGCCGAGCATGTCGCCCTTGGCGCCGACGTAGCGGTGCCAGCCCTGCGCGACGCCCAGTTCCACCGCCAGCCGCGCCGGCACGTCGGGCGGCAGCACGCTGTCGCGGTAGGCCTGCGGCTGCGCGTCGAACAGCTCCCAGCTCGGCATCGACACGCAGCGCACGGCGATGCCGTCGGCCTGCAGCGCCTCGGCGGCTTCGACGATCAGGCCGACTTCGGAGCCGCTGGCGATGAGGATCAGTGAGGGCCTGCCGTCCTTTGCATCGCTGAGCACGTATGCACCTTTGCGCAAGCCGTCGGCGCTGGCGTAGCGGGTGCGATCCAGCGTGGGCACGTTCTGCCGGGTCAGCGCCAGCAGCACCGGCCGCTTCCTCGTCTCCAGTGCCACCCGCCAGGCCACCGCGGTCTCGTTCGCGTCGGCGGGGCGGATCAGGGTGAGGTTGGGAATCGCGCGCAGGCTGGCCAGCTGCTCCACCGGCTGGTGGGTGGGGCCGTCCTCGCCCAGCGCCACGCTGTCGTGGGTGAACACGTGCACCACGTGCACGCCCATCAGCGCGGCCAGGCGGATCGCCGGGCGCATGTAGTCGGAGAAGATCAGGAAGGTCGAGCCGTACGGCACGAAGCCGCCGTGCACGGCCAGCCCGTTCGCGATCGCGCCCATCGCATGTTCGCGCACGCCGAAGTGCAGGTTGCGCCCGGCGTGGCTCCAGCCGCCGCCGTCCGAACCCTGGCTGTCTTCGCCCGGCGCCAGCGGCGGATTGAAGTCGCCCAGGTCCTTCAGCGCGGTGTGGGTGGACGGATCGAGGTCGGCCGAGCCGCCGAACAGGGCGGGCAATCTCGGCGCGATCGCGTTCATCACCTTGCCGCCGGCGACGCGAGTGGCGAGGCCCTTGGCGTCGGTGGGGAACACCGGGATGTCCGCGTCCCAGCCCGGCGGCAGTTCGCCGTCCAGGCGGCCCTGCAACTCGGCGGCCAGCTCGGGGAAGGCTTTGGCATAGACGTCCATACGGCTGTTCCAGGCGCGCTCGACTGCCACGCCGCGATCCAATGCCTCGCGCAAATGCGCCAGCGCCGGCGGCGGCAGCAGGAAGTCCGGTTCGACCGGCCAGCCCAGCTTCTCCTTCGTCTTCCTGACGTCCTCGACGCCCAGCGGCGAGCCGTGCGCCTTGAACGTGTCCTGCTCGGGCGAGCCGTAGCCGATATGCGTGCGCAGCAGGATCAGCGAGGGCCGCGTGGTGTCGGCGCGCGCTTCAAGCAGCGCGGCGTCGATCGCCGCCAGGTCGTTGCCGTCGGCCACGTGGATGGTCTGCCAGCCGTAGGCTTCGAAGCGTTTCGCGCGATCCTCGGAGAAGGTGATGTCGGTGCCGCCGGCCAGCGTCACGTCGTTGTCGTCGTACAGGCAGACCAGCTTGCCCAGCTTCAGGTGCCCGGCCAGCGAGGCGGCCTCGCTGGCCACGCCTTCCATCAGGTCGCCGTCGCTGACGATGGCCCAGGTGCGATGGTCGATCACGCGATGGCCGTCGCGGTTGTAGCGCGCGGCCAGGTGCGCCTCGCCGATCGCCATGCCCACCGCGTTGGCCAGGCCCTGGCCGAGCGGGCCGGTGGTGATCTCGACGCCCGGCGTGTGGCCGTACTCGGGATGCCCGGGCGCCTTGCTGCCCCACTGGCGGAACTGCTTGAGGTCGTCCAGCGTGAGGTCGTAGCCGGTGGCGAACAGCAGGCTGTACAGCAGCGCCGAGCCGTGGCCGGCGGACAGCACGAAGCGGTCGCGGTCGGACCAGTGCGGATTGGCGGGGTTGTGCTTCAGCTGCCGCGTCCACAGCGCGTAGGCCATCGGCGCGGCGCCCAGCGGCAGGCCGGGATGGCCGCTGTTGGCCTTCTGCACCATGTCCACCGACAGGAAACGCAGCAGGTCGATGCATGGCTGGTCGAGGGGGTGGGACATGGCGGTACCTCCGGTGGCAAGTGTTAGGTAGGAGCCCGCTCGCGGGCGATGCCTTGGTTCGGAATCTCCAACAGACATCAAGACAAGAGCATCGCCCGCGAGCGGGCTTCTACACGGGTTTCGGGTCAGGCGAGCGCGGCGTCGACGATGCCCTGGGCTTCCTTCAGCAACGCCTGCAGGTGTTCCTCGCTCTGGAAGCTTTCGGCGTAGACCTTGTAGATCGCCTCGGTGCCGGACGGCCGCGCGGCAAACCAGCCGCTGGCGGCGATCGCCTTGATCCCGCCGATCGCGGCGCCGTTGCCGGGCGCGTGGTCCAGCACCTGCTCGATCTTCTCGCCGGCCAACCGGTCGCTCTTCACCTGGTCGGGCGACAGCTTGGCCAGCTTCGCCTTCTGCGCCGGGGTGGCGGCGGCGTCGACGCGGCTGGCGAACGGCTTGCCGAGCTCGCGGGTCAGCTGCGCGTACAGCTCGCCCGGGTCCCTGCCCTCGCGCGCAGTGATCTCGGCCGACAGCAGCGCCGGCACCAGGCCGTCCTTGTCGGTGACCCAGGCCGTGCCGTCGCGGCGCAGCAGCGAGGCGCCGGCACTTTCCTCGCAGCCGAAGCCGAGCGAGCCGTCGAACAGGCCCGGCGCGAACCACTTGAAACCGACCGGCGCCTCGAACAGCCGGCGGCCCAGCCGTTTCGCCACGCGGTCGATCAGCGCGGTGCTGACCACGGTCTTGCCCACCGCGGCGTGCGCGCCCCACTGCGGGCGATGGCGGAACAGGTAGTCGATCAGCACCGACAGGTAGTGGTTCGGCTCCATCAGCCCGCTGCTGCGGGTGACGACGCCGTGGCGGTCGTGGTCGGTGTCGCAGGCGAACGCGACGTCGTATTGGTCCTTCAGGCCGATCAGCCGCTGCATCGCGTACTTCGACGACGGGTCCATGCGGATCTTGCCGTCCCAGTCCACGCTCATGAAGGCGAACTGCGGGTCGACCACCGCGCTGACCACGGTGAGGTCGAGCTTGTAGCGATCGGCGATCGGCGCCCAGTAGTGCACGCCGGCGCCGCCCAGCGGATCGACGCCCATATGCACGCCGGCACTGCGGATCACGTCGAAGTCGACGATGTTCGCCAGGTCGGCGACGTAGCTGTTGAGGTAGTCGTGCTCGTGCGTGGTGGCCGCCTGGCGCGCCTGCGCGTACGGCATCCGGCGCACGTCCTTCAGGCCGCCTTCGAGCAGGGCGTTGGCGCGGTTCTCCACCCACTTGGTGATGTCGCTGTCGGCCGGGCCGCCGTTGCTGGGGTTGTACTTGAAGCCACCGTTGTCCGGCGGGTTGTGCGACGGCGTGATCACGATGCCGTCGGCCAGGCCGCTCGTGCGCCCCTTGTTGTGGACCAGGATCGCGTGCGACACCGCCGGCGTCGGGGTGAACTCGCCGCCTGTGGAGATCATCGTCGCGACGCCGTTCGCGGCCAGCACTTCCAGCGCGTTCTCGAACGCCGGCTGCGACAGCGCGTGGGTGTCGGCGCCGATGAACAGCGGGCCGTCGATGCCTTTCGAGCGGCGGTACTCGCAGATCGCCTGGCTGATCGCCAGGATGTGCGCCTCGTTGAAGCTGCGCTCGAGCGAGCTGCCGCGATGGCCGGAGGTACCGAACGCCACGCGCTGCGCCGGCACCGCGGGATCGGGCTTCAGGTCGGCGTAGGCGGCCAGCAGTTGCGGGATGTCGACCAGGATCGACGACGGTGCCGGCTTGCCGGCGAGGGGACTGATGTGTTGACTCATGGGTCTCTCAAGTGACTGTGGGCATTCTCCTCCCCCTGCTCGCCCCAAAGGGACTTCCTTCGGTCGCAGGGGGAGGTCGGGAGGGGGTTGCGCGGGCTCGCGACGGCCGGTCAAGAGCACCCCACCCCAACCCTCCCCTGCAAAGCAGGGGAGGGAGTTTCAAGCGGTGTCGCGCAGCTGGCGATAGCGGCGGATCAGGGCGTTGGTGGAGCTGTCGTGCGCAAGCGTCGGCATGTTCTTCGCGGTCAGCTCGGCAATGGTGGTCTTCGCCAGCTGCTTGCCCAATTCCACACCCCACTGGTCGAACGAGTCGATGTCCCAGATCACGCCCTGCACGAACACGCTGTGCTCGTACAACGCGATCAGCGTGCCGAGCGTGTGCGGAGTGAGCTTCTTGGCGAGGAGGGTGCTGCTGGGACGGTTGCCGGGGAACGTGCGGTGCGGGGCCAGCGCCGCATCGGTGCCGGCGGCACGCACTTCCTCGGCGGTCTTGCCGAACGCCAGCGCCTCGCCCTGGGCGATCAGGTTCGCCAGCAGCAGGTCGTGCTGGTCGCCGAGCGGGTTCAGGCTCTGGCCGAAGCCGATGAAGTCGCACGGCACGAGGCGCGTGCCCTGGTGCAGCAGCTGGTAGAACGAGTGCTGGCCGTTGGTACCCGGCTCGCCCCAGTAGATCGGCCCGGTGGCGTAGTCGACCGCGGCGCCGTCCCGCGTCACGCGCTTGCCGTTGCTTTCCATGGTCAGCTGCTGCAGGTAGGCCGGGAAGCGCTTCAGGTATTGCTCGTACGGCAGCACCGCGACACTGGCCGCGCCGAGGAAGTTGTTGTTCCAGATGCCGAGCAGGCCCATCAGCACCGGCAGGTTGCGTTCCAGCGGCGCGTGGCGGAAGTGTTCGTCCATGGCGTGGAAGCCGGCCAGCATCGCGCGGAACTGCTCCGGGCCGATCGCCAGCATGGTGGACAGGCCGATCGCCGAGTCCATCGAGTAGCGCCCGCCGACCCAGTCCCAGAAGCCGAACATGTTGGCGGT
This sequence comes from Rhodanobacter sp. OR87, assembly GCF_000473345.1. Lineage (NCBI taxonomy): Bacteria > Pseudomonadati > Pseudomonadota > Gammaproteobacteria > Lysobacterales > Rhodanobacteraceae > Rhodanobacter > Rhodanobacter sp. OR87. The sequence continues at coordinate 9,448 of NZ_AXBJ01000034.1, read as the reverse complement.
GTCGATGCCGAACTTCGCCACCTCGGCGGCGTTGGTGGAGACCGCCACGAAGTGCTTCGCCACCGCCGCCTCGTCGCCCAGTGCGGCCAGGCACCAGGCGCGCGCGGCGTGCGCGTTGGCCAGCGTCTCCAGCGTGGTGAAGGTCTTCGAGCAGACGATGAACAGCGTCTCGCCCGCGTCGAGGTCGCGCACCGCCTCGGCGAAGTCGGTGCCGTCCACGTTGGAGACGAAATGGAACGTCAGGTCGCGCCGGCTGTAATCGCGCAGCGCCTCGTACGCCATCACCGGGCCGAGGTCGGAGCCGCCGATGCCGATCGAGACCACGTGGCGGATGCGCCGGCCGTCGTGGCCCCGCCACGCGCCGCTGCGCACGCGGTCGGCAAACGCGGCCATGCGGTCGAGCACGTCGTGTACGTCCGCCACCACGTCGTGGCCGTCGAGCAGGATCTGCTGCGTGCGCGGCGCGCGCAGCGCCACGTGCAGCACGGCGCGGTTCTCGGTGGTGTTGATCCTGTCGCCGCGGAACATCGCCGCGATCCGTTGCGGCAGGCCGCAGGCCTCGGCCAGCTCGCGCAGCAGGCGCAGCGCGTCGGCGTCCACCCGCTGCTTGGCGTAGTCGAAATACAGGCCGACGTCCTCCAGCACGTAGCGCTCGCCGCGCTTCGGGTCGGCGGCGAACAGCTCGCGCAGATGCTTGTGGCCGATCGCGTCGGCATGCCGTTGCAACGCCTGCCACTGGGGCAGGCGGGTCAGTCGCGGCTCGCTCATGGCAGCTGGGATTCCTTTTCGAGTGCGCTGGCCTTGTCGGCGATGCGCTGCAGCAACTGCTGCCACGATTTCACGAACGCCGCGGCGCCGTCGCGCTGCAGCTTCAGCGCCAGCGCGTCGAGGTCCACGCCGGCGGCGGCGATCTGCGCCAGCACCGCGTCCGCGTCGCCGCCGTCGTCGGCCAGCACGCCGTGCAGCTGGCCGTGGTCGGCGAACGCGTGCAGGGTCTTCTCCGGGATCGTGTCGATGGTGTCCGGCGCGGCCAGCGCGCTGACGTACAGCGTGTCCGGCGCGGACGGGTCCTTCACCCCGGTGCTGGCCCACAGCAGGCGCTGCGGCCGCGCGCCGGCGGCGGCGAGCTTCTGCCAGCGCTTCGAGGCCAGCAGTTCGCGGTAGGCGCGGTAGGTCTGCTGGCCGATCGCGATGCCCAGCTTGTTGTGCAGCGCCTCTGGCAGCTGCTTGTTGGCGGCCACGTCCCAGCGGCTGATGAACAGCGAGGCAACCGAGCCCACGCGCGGGTTCAGCCCGGCTTCCAGGCGCCGCTCGATGCCGCGCAGGTACGCCTCGGCGACGGCCTGGTACTGCGCGCAGGAGAACAGCAAGGTCACGTTGATCGGGATGCCGAGGAAGATCGCCTCCTCGATCGCCGGCACGCCTTCCGGGGTGCCGGGAATCTTCACGAACAGGTTGTCGCGCCGGCCCTGGTGGTGGATGTGGCGTGCCGCGGCGATCGAGCCGGCGGTGTCGGCGGCGAGCAGCGGCGAGACCTCCATCGAAACCCAGCCGTCGACCTGGCCGCTGGCGTCGAACACCGGGCGGAACAGGTCGGCAGCGCGGCGCAGGTCTTCCAGCGCCAGCTCGGTGAACAGCGTCTCGCCGGCCAGCCCGGCCAGTGCCTTGGCGTGGATGCCGGCGTCGTAGGCGTCGCCGTTGCCGATCGCCGCGTCGAAGATGCTGGGGTTGGAGGTCAGCCCGGTAATCGAGTCCTCGGCGATGTAGCGCGCCAGCGTGCCGTCGTCGAGCAGCGTGCGGGTGATGTTGTCCAGCCACAGGCTCTGGCCGAGGTCGTGCAATTGGCGAGTCGCTTTCATGCTTGCTCCGTGTCTCCGATTCGATCGATAGATGATGTCAGTCTGCCGGCAGGCTGATCGCGGGCGCGCTCGGCAGGAAGTCTTCCAGCTTACGCCGGCGCAGATCGCCGATGCACGCGAGGGTCAGGTCCGGCGCCGGCGCGACGGCTTCGCCGGCACCGGCGGCCGCGTAATGACCCTGGCGCACGAACACCGTGGTGAGCTTGCGGCCCAGGTGCTGCTTCATCGCGGCAAGAACGTGCGGCTTGTCGTCGACCATCACGTAATGCGCGGCCGGGTAGCGCTGCTGCATCGCCACCAGCATCTGCTGCTTGTGCACGTAGATCAGCACCTCGCCGCGCAGCGCGGCCCACAGCCCGGCGCGGCGGATCTTGTGCGGCTGGAACACCACGTCGCCGTCGGACAGGATCGCGGTGGGGCCCAGCGTGCGCAGGTGCGCCACGGTTTCCAGCGCGTGCGGATACAGCCGTTCGGCAAACGGGTAGTCCAGCAGGTAGGACGACATCTGCAGCAGCGACGGGTCGTTGTCCAGGCCGGTGCGGAAGCGCTGCAGCGCGCCCAAGTAATCGGCGTAGCCGAATTGCTGGCGCAGCTCCTCGTAGATCGCCCAGTAGCGCTCGCGCGCGGCGGCGCCGAACGCCGCCTCCAGCGTGGCGCCGAGGTCGGCGCCGAAGCGGTCGTTGTCGAGCAGGGTGTTGTCCACGTCGAGCAGGAACACCACCGCGGCGGCTTCGGCGGCAGGGTGGCTCAGCATGGCCGGTTCTCCTCCGCGCGCGGGTCGTGCCAGCCCTCGTCGCCGCCGACCAGGTGCGCCGCCGCGGGCGGACCCCAGCTGCCCGGTTCGTAGAACGCCACCGCGCCTTCGTGGGCCAGCACGCGGTCCACCACCGCCCACGCCGCCTCCACGCATTCGTCGCTGGTGAACAGCGCGTTGTCGCCGCGGATGGCGTCGCCGAGCAGGCGCTGGTACGGCGACTTCTCCGGCGCCAGGTCGTGCCGCACGACCAGCTCCACCGGCTCGCCGCGCATCTCCTCGCCGGGCTGCTTCACCCGCATGCCTTCGGCGATGACCACCTGCGGGCTGAGCCGGAAGCGGAAGTAGTTCGACTGCGCCGCGCCGACCGGGTCGAACACCGACAGCGGCGGCGCCTTCATGTCCACCATCACCTCGGTGGTGGTGAGCGGCAACTTCTTGCCGGCGCGGATGTGGAACGGCACGCCGGCCCAGCGCCAGGTGTCGATGTGCAGGCGCAGCGCCACGAAGGTCTCCACCTCGGAATCGGCGGCCACGCCGTCGACCTCGCGGTAGCCGCGGTACTGGCCGCGCACCACCTCGGCCGGGTCGAGCGGGCGCATCGCGCGGAACAGCCGCAGCTTCTCGGCGCGCAGCGCCTGCGGGTCGTTGCCGATCGGCGCGTCCATCGCCAGCAGCGAGGTCACCTGCAGCAGGTGGTTCTGCAGCACGTCGCGGATCGCGCCGACGCCCTCGTAGAACGCGCCGCGGCCGTCCACGCCGAACTGCTCGGCCATGGTGATCTGCACGCGGTCCACGTAGCGGTTGTTCCACACCGGCTCCAGCACGGTGTTGGCGAAGCGGAAGTACAGCAGGTTCTGCACCGGCTCCTTGCCCAGGTAGTGGTCGATGCGGAAGATCGCCGACTCCGGGAACACCGCGTGCAGCGTGCGGTTGAGCGCCTGCGCCGAGGCCAGGTCGCGACCGAACGGCTTCTCCACCACGATCCGCGCGCCGTCGGCGCAGCCGGCCTGCTGCAGGTTCTTCGCCACCACGGCGAACAGCCCGGGCGGGATCGCCAGGTAGTGCAGCGGCCGCTGTGCCGCGCCCAGCGCCTGCTTCAGCTGCGCGAACGTGGCCGGGTCGTTGTAGTCGCCATCGACGTACTGTAATCGTGCCGCCAGCTGCGCGAAGGCGGCCTCGTCCACCGCGCCGCCCTGCTCCTGCGCCGCGTGCGCCAGGCTGTCGTGCGCGCGCTGGCGCAGCTGCTCCACGCTCCAGCCCGAGTGCGCCACGCCGATGATCGGCAGGTTCAGCCCGTCGTGCAGCAGCATCGCCTGCAGTGCCGGAAAGATCTTCTTGTAGGCCAGGTCGCCGGTGGCGCCGAAAAAGACCAGGGCGTCCGAGCGGGGTGTCGGCATGATGATGGCGTTCTCCTTGGGGGCGGCGGGCGAACTTGCCCGACATGCGGCGCGCATCATTCCACGCGCTACGGCAGGACGTCGCCAACATGCCGGACATCGGGTTCGCTTTCCAGCGTGCACGGCTGCAGGTTAAGTCGATGCATAAGCCGGGGCGTGCCGGCGTGGCGGCCATACCAAGTGCCGTCCGCTCAGCCGTCCGCCAGGTCGTCGGGAATCAGCGAATAGACCACCGCGCGCTCGGGCCGGCCCTGGAACAGCACGCGGTTGCGTGCCTCCACCTCGCGCAGCGCGCCCAGCTTCTCCGCCACCCGCTGGCTGGCCGCGTTGTGCGGCAGCACCACGATCTCCAGCCGCGTCAGGCCCAGCACGTCGAAGCCCAGCCGGGCCGCGGCCCGGGCCGCCAGCGTGGCCACGCCGCGGTTCCGCGCCGTATCGCACACCCAGTAGCCAAGATTGCCCATCCCGTGGGCGCGGTTGACGTGGTTCACCCCGGTGCCGCCGATGACCGCGCCCGTGCCATCGAACACGCCGAGGGGAAATTCGGAGCCGGCCGCCCAGCACGCCATGCCGTGCTCGACCCAGGCGGTCGCATCCGCCAGCGCATAGTCGCGGTGGCACCAGGGCAGCAGTACGACAGCGACTCCACCGAACTGCGCACCGCCCGGTACAGCGGCTCCGCGTCGCCTGCCGCCAGCGGGCGGACGACGATCCCGCCTTGCCGCTGCAGATACGTCATGGCGATCCGCCCCGCGGCGCCTTGTCCCCCGTCGGATGCGCTCATCGGACCCGCCCGGCGTCGTCGGCACGGCTGGCCGGGTTCGGCTCCTGCCGCACGATGTCGATGGAGATCTCCACGGCCGGCACCGTGCCCCGGTTCTCGAGCCAGTGGACGGTATGCCGGTCCTCGGGCCAGCCCACGCCGGGGCCGTAGTCGGTGGCGATGCCGTCGCGATGGTCGGTGATCGTCCCTTGCAGGATGTAGACGAGGCCCGGCCGATCCCGGTGGTCGTGGACGGGGCCGAACACCCCGCCCGGCGCGATGGTGACCTTGCGCATGCGCAGCTGGCGCCCGGCCATGCCCTCGATTTCCGGGCCCAGGTCCATGATCGCCAGCGACTGGACCGTGACGCCGCGCGTTTCAGGGGCCGTCGGTTCTTTGCTCATGGTGCCTCCGGTGCGTGTCGTCGGTCAGCGCGCCGCGCACCCACGGGCAGTCTGACACGGCCAAGCCGTCCGCTGAACCGTGGGAACGCGCGCAGCAAGCCTTCAAATACCTCGAAACTGGCCTGCTCGGCTTCCTGCTTCCATCGTTCGTACCGCGACGGCGGGTAATCCACGCCGAAGCGGCCGAAGTGCGCCCAGATGTACTCGTCGATGGATAGCCTCACGAAACCCCCTGGCTTCGAGCGCCTTGGCGCATGTCGTCTTTCCGGCGCCGGCAACCCCGCACATCATCACGACATGGCCTGGTGTCGGTTGCAGATGTTCGATCGCGGGAAGATCGATCAGGTATCCAACGCCCGAGCCAGGCGACGGCGAAGCACGGACGGGCAGTATGCGCGAGGGAGGCGCGCTGACCGGCAGCGACTGCACGCCCGGGGCGAAACCCCTCAGGCATCCGGGTTGACGGGGAAGCCACCGGGAGAATCGTTGGCCGCCAGTTAGCGCAGCTGCTTGGTCATGAATACGCTGTTGGGATCGGCCTGGTAGCTGCCGAAAGGCGGGCATGGCACGAATCCGGCCGATGCGTACAGGCGACGCGCTGCTTCGAAGAAGGCCATGGATCCCGTCTCCAGGCTCAGTCTCGAATAGCCGCGCGCCACCGCCTCCTGAATGAGGTGCTGCAGCAGTCGCGAAGCCACGCCCCGCCGCAGATGGGACGCGGCCGTGCGCATGGACTTGATTTCGGCGTGCGACGCGTCCAGATGCTTGAGCGCGCCGAACCCGGCCAGCAACGGACCGTCCCAGATGCTCCAAAAGGTGACGTCGGGACTGCGCAGGCCGCCAAGATCAAGCGCGTGGCGACTTTCCGCCGGGGCGGTGGGCGCGATGGAGTCCAGGTGCTCGCGAAGCAACGCAAGCACCTCGGGACTTTCCAGACTGTCGATGTGGATGTCCAGGTGCTGCCTCTTGCCGCCCAATGCTGGAGCTGAGCCGCCGGCAGCCCGCGTAACGGGATGACGGCCGGTTGCAGCGAACGACCAGGTCGGGCTGCCGTGATGGGCAGCCTCGGCCAGTTCCTTGAACGTTTGACTTTCGATGGCGATATACCGCTGCGCGAGAGCGCCGGCGAAAAGCGCAGCAACGCGGCCAAGAATACCTGCAAACGCGAAATCGAGCCGGAGTCTGCACCTTGAGCCGCCGATGGGATCGACCGCGTGATTCGCCACCATCCTCAGACCAGGCGATTGGGACCGCCAAACGAAGCTGCGGCCCGCCTCGACGGAGGCGACCTCCCAGATGGCAGGGCGAACTTTCGGCTGGACAACGTGAAATCGCGCACCGACCACCAGCACGCTGTTGCCCAACGGCTCCACCGAGGTGACGGTCGGCAGCCGCTGCGGCCACGACAGCACATCCGACAGCAACCTCCAGACCAGCTCGGCCGGCGCTTCGATGTCGATACTGGTGGTGTAGGTGCGCATGATGTTGTCCAGCGCCGGAATCCAGCCGGCCCGCGAAGCGCGTTCGCCTCGAAGAAATGATCAGGTCTCAAGCTTGGTGCGGAAGTGAAAGCACTCCATCCCGAATCCCTCGCGAAAGTAGAACCGGTGCGCCTGCTCCCGGGTGGTGCGCGAAATGAGCTGGATCTCGCTGCAGCCCAACTCCCGGCCGATGCGCCTGAGGGCGGCGATCAGTTGCGCGCCGTGGCCCCGCGAACGCGCCTGTCCGTCCGCAACCAGGTCGTCGATGTAGAGCAGCCTTCCGCAATAAAGCATGTTCATGACGCGATAGGCAGCCACGGCTTTCACCGCGCCCTCGTCGGACAGCGCCAATACCCTCAGCCCATCGCTGGCCATGAGGCTGCGGATCGTGGGAACGTACTGGCTTTGCTCGAGGTGCGGCCGAAGCTGCTGCATGACGGCGAACGTTGCAGCGATCTGTTCGTCGGTTTCAGCGTGCTCGATGGTGGTCATTGGGGTCTAGCGCCTGAGTTGAGCGACGGCGAAGCCGTCCGCCTCGAACGAGTAAAAAGAGACTTCCTCCCCTTTCGGCCTCGAGGGCCATGATGGTGTTGCGACACAACCGTCAGCAGAGGAGGAAGTCTCCATGAGCACTATAACCCTGGGTGTGGACCTGGCGAAGCGGGTATTTTCGGTGTGCGAGATGGATGCCGCCGGGCGTGTGCTGCGGTGGCACGAACTGAGGCGCGAAGCCTTTGCTGCGTGGCTCGGCCAACAACCGGCCGGCGCCGTGGTGGCGATGGAGGCGTGCAGCGGAGCGCACCATTGGGTGCGCCGTTGCCTCGCGCTCGGGCTGCAGCCGAAGGTGATCGCCGCGCAGTTCGTCGGCCCGTTCCGCAAGAGCCGCACCACCAAGAACGACCGCAACGACGCCGAGGCGATCGCCACCGCCGCCCGGCAGGGCAACATGCGCTTCGTGCCGGTGAAGTCGGTGGAGCAGCAGGCGCGGCTGGCGTGGCACCGGGTACGCGAGGGGTACAAGGCCGAGAGCCTGGCCATCGACAACCGGTTGCGTGGGCTGCTGGCCGAGTTCGGCATCGTGGTGGCCACGAGCGATCTGGCACTGCGCCGGGTGCTGGCCGACCTGGATGCGCATGATGGGTTGCCCGGCGAGTTTCGCGAGCTGCTGCGCGACCTGGCCGCCCACTGGGCGAAATTGCGCGAGCGCATCGATGCGTGCGATGCCCGCATCGACACGCACGCGCGACAGGATGCACGCTGTATCCGGCTGCGCTCGATCGTGGGCATCGGACCGATCACCGCCGACGCGGTGGTGGCGACGCTGGGTGCCGCGACCGACTTTCGCAACGGCCGGCAGCTGGCCGCCTGGCTGGGTCTGGTGCCGATGCAGCACTCCAGCGGCGGTCGAGCGCGGCTGGGCACGATCAGCTGTCGTGGCGACGCCTACCTTCGCACGCTGCTGATCCAGGGTGCGCGCAGCAGCCTGCAGCGGGCCAAGGCGGTGGCGACCGAGAAGGCCACACCGGAACAGTTGTGGATACGCACTCTGGATCGGCGGATGCCGTTCGGCAAGGTGCTGGTGGCGATCGCCAACAAGCACGCGCGGCAACTGTGGGCGATGCTCGCGCACGACCTCGACTACGATCCGGATGCACACGTAAAGCACCCCATGGCGCGGCGTCTGGCTGACCAGCACACCCTCACTGCGACGGCATGCATGAATCCGCACATGTAAACACGTTCCACGTCAGCGCGAAGCGGTAGCAACGGGTCAGACCCACCCGGAGAGAACCTGACTAACATCCTGGACGTCCAAACGTGTTTCGGCCGATCCCCGAACACTGACGACACCGATGAATGAACGAGGTCTCCGGGCGCGGTTTATACCCTGGTCCGCATCAGCCACACCGATGCAACAAGACCGTTTACGGAAATGCAGTCTGACAACGTTCAACGCCACACGCACTGACACGCGCGACGCAGCAAAGAGAACAACACCATGACCAGCGAACGCCTGAAAGCTCAAGGCAAGAACATCAAGCGGGCGGTATTGACGGGAAGTCTCTTACGGAAATGTTAGGCCTGCAGCCGCGCACGTAAAGCGCTGACGCCTGCCTGCCAATCATTGAACTCATCTGATTCTTCCCACAACTCCCGAAGCTCTGAGTCCGGAGCGAGCACGCGATCGACGACCTGGACTGCATGAGACACGACCGCCGCATCCACGGACGGTTTGACGCGGGCAACCCACGCAGTGAGCTCTTCCTCGGCCTGCGACGCGGCAGAGGCATGACCCAACACAAGCGCAACTACCTCGCAGGCCGCGATACCTTGTTGGGCCTCTGGTGCCTCCAAGTACCCCGCTGTGCTTTGCACGCGCTCGATGGCTTCTTGGACGGGTGACAAGTCAGTCCCCTCGATAAGATCACCGATGAGGTCACCAGCATCGTCGTTGGCAAAAGAATGGAGTGCCCAAGTACCCATGCAACCTCCCCTGTAGGCCTAACGAGGTTGTAGAAAAACCTCCGCTCATCCTGCTTCAATAGCCCCACGTGAACAAGGGGGCGGCATGGCACGCTACCGGCATATCGATATGAGTCCGCGGCTGTTGCCGGTGGATCTGCAGGCGCAGCTGGTGCCGGGATCATTTGCCCATGCCGTGCACCATCTGGTCGATCAGCTGGATCTGTCCGCCTTCGATGCGCATTACCGCAATGACGACAGCGGCGCGCCGGCCCATGCGCCGACGATGCTGCTCAAGGCCGTGCTGCTGGCGTATTCCCAAGG
>NZ_AXBJ01000033.1:0-27216 GCF_000473345.1 Rhodanobacter sp. OR87 | reverse complement strand
GCGCCGCGACCGAGGTCAAGGGAGCGCGCTGGGTGAACGTGGTGCTCGGCAACGTCAAACGAGCGATCAGCGGTTGCTACCACGCCATGCGCCAGGCCAAGTACGCGCGGCGCTATCTGGCCGAAGCCGCCTACCGCTTCAACCGCCGTTTCCGACTTGCCGAGCTGCTGCCGCGACTGGCGCGCGCCATGACCCTGTGCAAGCCTTGGCCAGAGACGAAATTGCGCGCCGTCGACAATTTTCATGGCTGAGCGTCGTCGCTAATCAGGTTGCGTGTTGACGGAGGTATGCGGAGAACCGCCGCCCCCGCCGCCAACGCCAACGGAACCATTTCCACCGCCGCCGCCATCGCCATCATCAATCCATGTCACATCGCACACGTAGCTTTGCTGATACCCAGGGGTGCCAGTAGTGCAAATCACCGGGTGGGCTACCATGACTGCCTTGGCCTGATGAGGCGAGGCGAGTAGCCCCAGAGCTAAAGCAAGGAACAAGAAAAAACGCGGCAAGGAACTCACTCGAACCTGTGGCCATAGCGTACTGGCTCTGAAGTCTCCTCCGTTGTCTTGCATCGCAGTCGAAGCCCGTGCGGCTGCCGACAGGCAGTTCCTTTGCCGATTCAACTTCATGTCTTTCCCCTATCCGGTATGACACCAAAGTCCCAGTTGTAGACTTGAGCTTCGATAACAGCAATGTCAACAAGCAAGTTGTTACGCTTTAATTCCTAAAAAAATAACGAACCCATTATGTCCATATAACCGAACACCATGAAGTTAGGCACAATGATTTTCCAAATGCCCGCCGGATCCTACGTACAACACGGGCGCGTGGCAGAATCCCCCCATGCAAACCTATCTAGTCGGCGGCGCGGTCCGCGACAAACTGTTGAACCGCCCGGTGGTCGACCGTGACCACGTGGTGGTCGGCGCGTTGCCGGAGGAACTGCTGGTGCTTGGCTACAAGCCGGTGGGCAAGGATTTCCCGGTGTTCCTGCATCCCGACACCGGCGAGGAGTACGCGCTGGCGCGCACCGAGCGCAAGAGCGGGCGCGGCTACCACGGCTTCGTGTTTCAGGCCGACCCGACGATCACGCTGGAGCAGGACCTGGCCCGGCGCGACCTCACCATCAATGCAATCGCCGAGGACGAGCACGGCGCATTGACCGACCCGTTCGGCGGCGTGCGCGACATCGAGGCGCGCGTGCTGCGCCACGTGTCGCCAGCGTTCGTGGAGGACCCGGTGCGAGTGCTGCGGGTGGCGCGCTTCGCCGCGCGCTTCGCGCCGCTGGGCTTCGCGGTGGCCGACGAGACGATGGCGCTGATGCGGCAGATGGTGGCCGACAGCGAGGTCGACCACCTGGTGCCGGAGCGCGTGTGGGCGGAAACGCGCAAGGCGCTGGGCGAGCCGCAGCCGTCCGCGTTCCTGCGCGTGCTGCGCGAGTGCGGCGCGTTGGCCGTGCTGTTTCCCGAGGTCGACGCGCTGTACGGTGTGCCGCAGCGCGCCGAGTTCCACCCGGAGATCGACACCGGCGTGCACGTGGAGCTGGTGCTGGACGCGGCGGCGCGGCTGGCGCCGGGCAACGACGTGGTGGGCTTCTGCGCACTGACCCACGATCTCGGCAAGGCGCTGACCCCGGCCGCCGAGCTGCCGCGCCACATCGGCCACGAGCATCGCGGCGTAGCGCCGCTGCTCGCGCTGGCCGCGCGGCTGAAGGTGCCGACCGAGCACGCGACGCTGGCCGCGCTGGTCTGCCGCGAGCATCTGAACGTGCACCGCGCGTTCGAGCTGAAGCCGGCCACCGTGCTGAAGCTGCTGGGCGCGCTGGATGCCCTGCGCCGGCCGGCGCGACTGGAGCTTTTCCTCGCCGCCTGCGAGGCGGACCAGCGCGGCCGGCTGGGCCGCGAGCACGACGCCTACCCGCAGGCGGACTACCTGCGCGCGGCACGCGCTGCCGCCGCGGCGGTCGAGTCCGCCGACTTCGTCGCCCGCGGCCTGGCCGGCCCGGCGATCGGCCAGGCGATGCAAACGGCGCGGATCCACGCCATCGCCAGTCTGAAAACTCAGCCTTCGCCAAGCGGATCCGCGGTATAAAGCCCGGATGACGACGCCCGCTGCGGGCACCCGTCGATCCCTTCCTGCTGGAGTTGCCCGTGTCGAGTGCGTTCACCCCGACCTCTCCCTTGCGTCAGCGTTTCCGCCCGCTGTGGTGGCTGGCGATCACCTACCTGGCGATCTCGTTCGCCACCCGCGTGGTGCTGCTGGTGATGTCCGGCAGCGAGGTGCCGCACACGGCGCTGAACCTGCTGTACGCGTTCGGCGTGGGGCTGGGCTACGACCTGGTCACCTGCATCTACGTGGCGTGGCCGCTGGTGCTGTTGCTGTGGATCGTGCCGACGCGCTCCGGGCGCATGCCGGGACTGTGGCGCTGGCTGTTGTCCGCCGCCGGCCTGGTGCTGGCCTGCGCGATCTGCCTGGGCGTGCTGCACCTGATGTACCACGCCACGCTCAAGACCACCTGGCCGGCGCTGCTGCCGTTCCTGTTCGTGCTGCCGTTGACCGCGTTCACCTACACCTCGCGCGCCGGCCAGTGGGTGCTGTACGGCTTCGCCCTGCTGCTGCTGTACGGACTGCTGTTCGTGGCGGCGTCCGAGCTGGTGTTCTGGAACGAGTTCAGCGTGCGCTTCAACTTCATCGCGGTGGACTACCTCGTCTACACCACCGAGGTGATCGGCAACATCCGCGAGTCCTATCCGATCGGCCGCTGGCTGACGCTGCTGGCGGCGCTGGCGCTGGTCTTGTTCGCGCTCGGCCGGCGCGCCCTGCGCGTGCGCGACGATGGCAGCCGCTTCTGGCAGCGCGGCAAGGTGGCGCTGCTGTGGCTGGTGTTGACGGTGGTTTCGGTCGCCGCGGTGAACGGCGGCATGAAGGACCGCACCGGCAACAACTACGTCAACGAGCTGGCCGGCAACGGCATCTACCAGTTCTTCAATGCGTTCCGCAGCAGCCACCTCGACTACGCGAAGTTCTACCGCACGCTGCCGGACGACGAGGCGTTCCGCCGCGTGCGCGAGATGCTGAAGACGCCCGAGGCGAGCTACGTCAGCGACGACCCGCGCGACCTCACCCGCACGATCCGCCACGCCGGCCCGGAGAAGCGCCTCAACGTGGTGCTGATCAGCGTGGAGAGCCTGTCTGGCGACTACCTGGGCACGTTCGGCAACCAGGAAAAGATCACGCCGTACCTGGATGCGCTGGCCGGGCAAAGCCTGTTCTTCGACAATCTCTACGCGAACGGCACGCGCACCGTGCGCGGGCTGGAAGCACTGGCGCTGTCGGTGCCGCCCACGCCCGGCGATTCGCTGCTGAAGGAGCGCGGCAACGAGAACCTGTTCTCGCTGGCCAGCGTGTTCAACGACCGCGGCTACCAGTCGGACTTCGTCTACGGCGGCTACGGCGAGTTCGACAACATGAACTATTTCTTCAGCCACAACGGCTATCGCGCGGTCGACCGGCGCGACATCCCGAAGACCGCCACGATCCACCGCGAGAACGTATGGGGCGTCGCCGACGAGGACCTGTACACGCTGGCAATGGGCCAGATGGACCAGATCGCGGCCTCCGGCAAGCCGTTCTTCCTGCACATCATGACCACCTCCAACCACCGGCCGTTCACCTTCCCGGAAGGCCGCGTGAAGCAGGCCAACGGCACCCGCCAGGGCGCGGTGGCCTATACCGACTGGGCGATCGGCGACTTCATTCGGCGCGCGCGCGCGAAGCCGTACTTCGACGATACCGTGTTCGTGATCACCGCCGACCACTGCGCCTCCAGCGCAGGCAAGACCAGCGTGCCGGTGAACCGCTACCACGTGCCGCTGTGGATCTACGCGCCGAAGCACATCCAGCCGCGGCGGGTGGACCGCCTGATGGGCCAGGTCGACATCGCGCCGACCCTGCTCGGCCTGCTCAACTTCAGCTACCGCTCGCGCTTCTTCGGCTACGACCTGTTCCAGCTGGAACCCGGCCGTGAACGCGCGTTTCCGGCCACCTACGAGAAGCTCGGCTACCTGCACGAGGACGTGCTCACCGTGCTGGAACCCGGGCGCAAGCTGGAGCAGATGAAGCCGGACTATGCCAGCGGCGACGCCGTGCCGCTGGTGCCGCAGAACGAGGAGCAGATCGCACAGACAATCGCCTACTACCAGGTCGCCAGCGAGCTGTTCAAGCGCGGCCAGCTGCTGCGCCGGCCAACCGATGCGACGCCGGTGGAACCGCTGCCGGCAGCGCCCGGTTCGGTGCCTGCGTCCGCCGGCTCGACGGTGGCGCCGGCAGCGCCCGGCTCAGCCCCCGCGCCGGCGCACTGACCACGCTTCCACGCTCGCCAGCACGTTGGCGAGCGGTGTGCGCAGCAGCAGCAGCGCGATGACGATGCCGGCGCCATCGGCGAGCACGTCCAGCGCATCGGCGTCGCGCGGCGGGTCCAGCCACTGCGCGAACTCGATGAAGACGCCAAACGCCAGGCAGCCCAGCGTGGCCCAGCCGCGCGGGCGACGCGCGCGGTAGACATTGCCCCACCAGCCCATCAGGCAGGTGAAGGTGGTGGCGTGCAGCAGCTTGTCGCCGTACGGAAACGCCAGCGTGATGTCCGGATCCGGCGTCAGCGCCATCCACAGCGTCCACAGCATGATCGCGCCGCCCAGCGCGACCCAGGCGCGATGCCAGCGCAGCCGTGCGGACGTCTGGACGTCCATGGCGCCGGTCAGAGCCGCCCACCCTGGTCGGCGGCGAGCAGTTCGGCCGGCAGCGGCAGGGCATCGAGGCCACGCGCCAGCAGCATGGCCTGGAAGCGCTCGCCCATCTGCTCGGGCAGCATCAGCCGCTTCGCCTGCTGCGCCAGCCGGTAGCGGCCGTGCTCGTCGGCGATCGCCGCGTGCTCGCGCTCGAACACGTCCTGCAAGCCGGCACCGATCAGGAGCTGCGCCTGCGGCAGGTAGCCCACGACGCCGAAGCCGGCGCTGTTGCCGGCCTCGGCCAGCGCGGTGAAATCGACCGAGGCGGTGAGGTCGTTCAGCCCCGGCAGGTACAGCGGATCGGCGTGCGCATGGTGGCGGTAATGCGCCATCAGCGTACCGTCGTCACGCTCGGGCAGGTAGTACTCGCGGCGCACGTAGCCGTAGTCGATGAACAGCATCAGCCCGGCGGTGAGCGCACCAGCCACCGCCTGGATCCAGTACGGCAGCTGCGGCAGGATCTCCGAGCGGTAGCCATTGGCGAACTCGATGCCGAGGTCGCGCTCGACGTGGCGCACCGCACCGGTCACCAGCGCGTCGGCCGGGCGGTCGACGCGGATCAGCCGGCCTTCGCCGTCGAGCGCCACGTATTCCTCGTAGACCTCGCCCTGGCGTATCGCGAAGCGGGTGGCCGGCAGCGCGTCGATCACTTCGTTGGCGAACAGCACGCCACGCCAGTCCTGCTCGGGCGGGCGATCCAGCCATTGCACGCGGGCATGCAGATCGGCCGGCAGGTTCGCGGCAAGCCGCTCGCGCTGGCGTTCGCGCAAGTCGGCGCTGGGCTCCAGGATCAGGTATTGCCGCGGCAGCGTGCCGCCGGCCGCCAGCGCCTTCAGCGCCGCCTCGGCGAACGCGCCGCTGCCGCCGCCCAGTTCGAGGAAATCCGCCTCGTCGCCGAGCATCGCCAGCACCGGCTGCACCGCATTCACCACGCAGCCGGCGAACAGGTCACCCAGCTCCGGCGCGGTGACGAAGTCGCCGGCAGCGCCGAACTTGGTGCGCCCGGCGCTGTAGTAGCCCAGCCCCGGCGCGTACAGGCAGCGCTCCATGTACTGCGAGAACGGCATCGGCCCGTGCGAGGCGATCTGTTCGCGCAGCAGCTGCAGCAGACGGTCGGCATGGGCGCGTTCGTCGGCGCTCGGTTCGGGCAGGCGGGAGGGCATGGCGGTTGCCGGTCATGAAAACGCGGCAAGCATAACGGATGGACCGCAGCCCTCGTCTCCACCTGCAGGAGCGGGATCTAACGCCCGGGATGCATGGACGCAACTCGCCGCTCTTGCCGGTTCCATTCCCCATTCCCGTCCTTCAGAAATCCTTCTGCAGGCTCAGGTACACGCCGCGGCGCGGGCCGAACTGCGGCGCGCCGACGCCGATGCCGCTGCCGTCGCGCAGCTCGTAGGTGCGGTCCAGCACGTTGAGCACGGCCAGCTGGGTGTGCAGCTTGCCGAAGCGGTCGAAGGCGAAGTCGTGCGACAGGTTGAGGTTCAACTGGAAGTACGCCGGCAGCGAGGCGCCGTTCGGCACGTCGCCGTCCTTGCGCAGACCGCTGCCGAACAGATAGTCGGCACCGACCCCGGTGCTGTCGTTCAACGCGTAATGGATTCCGCCGGACGAAGTGAGCTTCTGATCGTGGTCGAGGAAGATCCAGTGGTTGTTGACCCAGGCCAGGTCGTCCGGCGCGAAGTTGTACTGGCTGGTGACGATGTGCTTGCCGATGGCCTTGCCGAGCGACGCGTTGAACCAGGCGGACAGCGGCCCGTGCTCGTAGTTGGCGGTGAACTCCACGCCCTTCACCCGGCCCGCTTCGTAGTTGAAGGTGGAGTAGACCAGCGCGGAGCCGAACTGGCCTTCGTCCTGCAGGCGCCGCACCTTGCGGTAATAGGCGTCCACGCCGACGGTCCAGGCCGAACCGATGTTCTGCGAGATGCCGGCGTCGAAATAATCCGAGCGCTCGGCCAGCGGCGTGTTGTTGCCCATGTCCGACACGGCATTGGTGGTGCCGTCGAACTTGGCGATGTTCGAGCTGGCGATCATCTCGGTCGCCGGCGGAGTGAAGTAGCGCGAGTAGCCGGCGTGCACGGTGGTGCTGCCGGTGGCCTGCCAGACCAGGCCCAGGCGCGGGCTCAGCTGGCTCTCGCTGCGCACCAGCTGGTAGCGGTCGCCGCGCAGGCCGTAGTTCAGCGTCCAGTCGTCGCCGATGCTCCATTCGTCCTGCACGTAGGCCGACCAGGTCTTCGCCACGAGGCGGCTGCCGTCGAGAATGTTGATCGGCGTGGTGCTGGTCTGGTTGCCGCCGGCGTCGGCGGGGAACACCCAGGCATTGTTGCCGCTGATGGCGCGCTCGAAGCTGCCGTAGATGCCGTAGCGCAGAGTATGGCGGTCGCCCAGCGGCGTGGCGAAATCGGCCTGCAGGGTGCTGGCGCGGTTGCTGCGGCTGACGGCGGAGGCGACGCCGTTGAACATCAGCTCGCCGATCCGGTCCGGGCTGTAGGCGAGGCTGCTGTAGCGCTGGCCCACCGACACCTGGTAGTCGGTCGCGCCCAGCTTGCCCTGCAGCGCCAGCACGCCGAAGCGGGTGTTCTCGCGCTGGCGGCCGTCGAGCTGCGCGGAGTCGAAGCCCGTCTGGCCGAGGTAGCCGAACTGCGGCTGCAGCCCCGGTCGGTTGGGGATCTGGAAGCGGTTGTTGGCCACCCCGAACAGGAAGCTCAGGCGGGTGTCGTTGTCGATCAGGTAGCTGATGTCGCCGAAGCCCTTGGCCTGGTTGGTATGGTCGTGGATCGGCTTTTTGCCCGGCGTGGGGTTCTCGATGCCGGCATCGTTCTCCAGGTAGTTGCCGGTGAGGAACCAGCTCCAGCGCTCGTTGCTGCCCCACACCGATGCGTTCGGGTTCAGCGTGGCGTTGCTGCCGCCGGTGATGCCGACGCTGCCGCCGTTGCCCAGCTCGCTGCCGCTCCTGGTGGTGATGTCGACCACGGCCGCAGTGCGCAGGCCGTACTGCGCCGGCAGCGCGCCGTCGAGCAGCTTGACGGTGCGGATGGTGCGCGCGTCGAGGCTCTGGCCGAAGCCGCCGATCGACTCGGGGATGATCACGCCGTTGATGCGGTACTGTAGGTTGGCGTGGTCGCCGCGCACGTGCACGCCGCCGTAGGAATCCTGCACCACGCCCGGCGCCTGCAGCAGCACCTGGTTCACCGGCGTGGAGGCGCCCAGCGGCAACTGCGCGATCGCCTTTTGGTCGATCACGTACTGGCTGGAGCCGGTATCCGGCGACAGCCCATTGCGCGCCTGGTCCAGCGCGGCCGAGACCGAGACCGCGCCCAGGTCCTGCACCTTGACCGGCTGCCTGTTGCGGTTGCCGCCGTCGGTCGGGTCGTCTGCGTTCGCGGCGGCGGCGGGGGTGGCGGCACTGGTTGGCGGCGGCACGTCGGTGGCATGGACGGCGCTCGTGCCCAGGGCGATGGCGAGGCTCGCGGCGAGCAGGGAAGGCTTCATCGGCAGTTCCGGCAGAGATAGACGATTGGTTTATTCGGTAATGTTATAACATTACTGAATAATTTCCCGCCCCGCCTGCGCCACAAGTCACGCCTGCCGGCGAATCCGTTGATCCCTGCTTCATGCAACACCCCTAGACTGGCAAGGGCACATGCCGCCAACAGCGACTCCCACGGAACCACGCATGCCCCAGCGCAGCCAGCAGGTACCCGCCGTCATTGCGCCGGCTGAGCACGGCCGGATCGCCGAGGCGATCCTGGATTTCGTGAGCCAGGTGCCTGACAGCAGGGTCGGCAACAGCCAGGATCCCGCCGGCGAGGCACGCCGCCTGGCCAACCACGCGGCCCGGCGCGCCGCACTCGCCGCCGGCTCGCTGGCCTTGCCGCCGGGGCCGCTGGGCTGGCTGACCCTGCTGCCGGAGCTGATCGCGATCTGGAAGCTCCAGGCGCAGATGGTCAGCGACATTGCCGCCGCCTATGGCCACCACGCCACGCTGGGCCGCGAACAGATGCTGTGGTGCCTGTTCCGCCACACCGCAGCGCAGGCGTTCCGCGACCTGGTGGTGCGCATGGGCGACCGGCTGGTGTTCCGGCGCATGTCCTACGCGGTGGTCGAGCGCGTGGCGAAGCAGATCGGCATCAAGCTGACGCGGCGCACGCTCGGCAAGGGCGTCTCGCGCTGGTTGCCGGTGGTCGGCGCGCTCGGCGTCGGTGCGTATGCGTACTACGACACCGGGCAGGTCGCCGCCACCGCGATCGCGTTGTTCGAAGGCGAGATCGCCCTCGAGGATGACAGCTGAGCACCGTCGCGGATGACTCGCTGCCGGCTTTGCGGCAAGCTGGGACTTGTGCAATCGCCGGAGCCGCCCGATGCCGCCACGCCACGATCGTCCCGTCGCGCTGATCACCGGCGCCAGCCGCCGCGTCGGTGCAGTGACGGCGCGCACGCTGCACGCGGCCGGGTACGACCTGGCGCTGCACTACCGCTGTTCCGGCGACGACGCCCGCGCGCTAGCCGACGAACTCGAACGCCGGCGTGGCGGCAGCACCTTGCTGCTGCAGGCCGAGCTGGCCGACTTGCCGGCCCTGCCGGCGTTGCTCGAACAACTGCTGGCGCACTACGGCCGGCTCGACGCGCTGGTCAACAACGCCTCGGCGTTCTTCCCCACCCCGCTGGGCACGGCGACGCCGGCGCAGTGGAACACGCTGTTCGCCTCCAACGCGCAGGCGCCATTCTTTCTCAGCCAGGCGGCGATCCCGGCGCTGCGCGAGGCGCGCGGCGGCATCGTCAACCTGGTCGACATCTACGCCGAGCGGCCGCTGGCGCAGCACACCGTGTACTGCATGGCGAAGGCCGCGCTGGCCGCGATGACCCGCTCGCTGGCGCTGGAGCTGGCCCCGCACATACGCGTCAACGGCGTGGCGCCCGGCGCGGTGCTGTGGCCCAGCGACGGCAAGCCGTACGCCGACCAGCAGGCGATGCTGGCGCGCACGCCGCTGCAGCGCGCCGGCACGCCCGAGGACGTCGCCGGCGCCGTGCTGTGGCTGTTGCGCGATGCGCCGTACGTCACCGGGCAGGTCATCCGCGTGGACGGCGGACGCACCCTGTCGGTGTGAGTGGTGCGGCACGTTCCACCGCGGCCCGACGCTGCCGCCCTTCGGAACGCGGCTAGCCGTCCTGGCGGTCGTACGGACTGACCAGGCCGTCCGCCGAATAGCGTTTGTATTGCCACTGGTACTGCGTGAAAGCCAGCTCCACGCATGCCTGCACACCGCGGTTGAGAGCCGCGCAAGCCGTGTCCAGACTGGGCTCGGTCAGCCCCGCCGGCGCCGGCAGCAGGTGGATGCGGTAGCCGGCGCCACGCGGCAGCCGTTCGGCGAATGCGAACAGCACGGTCGCCCCGGTGCGCGCGGCCAGCCGCGGCAGCAGCACCATGGTCAGCGCGTCGCGGCCGAAGAACGGCGCGATCTGGCCTTCGCCCGCGCGCGGCTTCTGGTCCGGCAGGATGCCGACCGTGCCGCCGGCGGCCAGCCGCTTGTACAGCGTGCGCACGCCGGCACCGTCGGCACGCACCTGCTCTGGCGCCAGCGCGCCGCGCACCTTGCGCAGCAGGCCCTCGATCGCGGCAATCCGCGGCGGCCGGTACAGGATCGCCATCGGCGTCTTGCGGCACAGCCAGTAGTTCAGCAGCTCCCAGCAGCCCAGGTGTGGCGCGGCGACGATCACGCCCTTGCCCGCGGCCAGCGCGGCATCCAGCAGCGCCTCGCCGCGCACTTCGCGTACCAGCCCCAGCGCGCGTTCGGCGCCGGCGCCCCAGACCTTGACGATCTCGCTGGCCGACTTGCCGCTCTCGGCCATCACCTCGCGCAACAGCGCGACCTGCGCCCTGTCATCCAGCTGCGGGCGCGCGATCGCCAGGTTTGCCGCGGTGTTTTGCACCGTGCGGCCGCCACGCCACAGCAGCAGCCGGCCCAGCGCTGCGCCCAGGCCATGCAGCGTGCGCAGCGGCAGCAGCGCCAGCAGGCGCAGCAGCAGGTAGACGAGGTACATGTCGATACGCATAGGGTCGCCAGTGTAGCGGGCGGCGCGCCGCGACCCGCCGACTTGCGCCGAACCGGCAACCTCGTATGCTTTGCCGGTCCTTCGCCTCGCCCCGCCGCCAGAGAATGATCGCCCTGATCCAGCGCGTCCTGTCCGCCAGCGTCAGTGTCGGCGACGAAACGGTCGGCGCGATCGGCCCCGGCCTGCTGGCCCTGGTGGCGGTGCAACCCGACGACGGCGAGGCGCAGGCGAAGCGCATGCTGGAGCGCCTGCTCGGTTACCGCGTGTTCGCCGATGCGGACGGCAAGATGAACCGCTCGCTCACCGACACCGGCGGCGGCCTGCTGCTGGTCAGCCAGTTCACCCTCGCCGCCGACACCCGCTCCGGCATGCGCCCCAGTTTCACCGGCGCGGCGTCGCCCGAGCACGGCCGGCGCTGGTTCGAGCGGCTGCTGGAACTGGCCCGCGCCGCACACCCGGGGGTGGAAACCGGGCGCTTCGGCGCCCATATGGTGATCCGGCTGGTGAACGACGGCCCGGTGACCTTCCGGCTCGACACCGGCTGAACGGCGGGTGCGACGCCTCGCCGGATCGAGCCCGGCGATGCACGGCAATACGGCGGTCTGGCGCGATTTTTGCGTGTCCTCCAGCGATCTTTTTCCACTTGAAAACTGGTCAAAAAAGCAGCACATCGCTATAATGTCCGGTTCTTGAACCCTGCGGCGGTCGGTGAATGAATAGCAAAGCTCCCCACGAGCAACAGTCTGAGATCAAGGCGCTCATCTCCAAGGGCCTGGAGCAGGGTTACCTGACCTACGCCGAGATCAACGACCACCTGCCCGACGACATCGTCGACCCCGAGCAGATCGAAGACATCATGGCGGTGCTCAAGGGCGTCGGCATCGAAGTGCACGACGCCGCGCCGGACACCGACCCGCTGGCCGACAAGGCCGGCAGCAGCACCGACGACGAGGCCGCCGCCGAAGAAGCCGTCGCGCTGCTGTCCGCAGTGGATTCCGAAGTGGGCCGCACCACCGACCCGGTGCGCATGTACATGCGCGAAATGGGCACCGTCGAGCTGCTGACCCGCGAGGGCGAGATCGCCATCGCCAAGCGCATCGAGGAAGGCCTGGGCCAGGTGCAGACCGCGCTGGCCAGCTTCCCGCTGACCATCGAGCTGCTGCTGGAGGAATACGACCAGCATCTGGACGGCAAGCGCCGCCTCAGCGAGATCCTGGCCGGCTTCCTCGACCTGGAGGAAGCCGCCGACCTCGCGCGCAAGGAAAAGGAAGCCGCCGCCCTGCTGGCGCCCGAGCCCGAGGTCGGTGACGACGATGCCGACACCGACGACGACGACACCGCCACCGAGGACGAGGAAGAAGCCGGCCCCAGCGGCCCCGACCCGGAAGAGGTCAAGCGCCGCATGGAACTGCTGCGCGAGCACTACGCCAAGTTCCAGAAGGCCGCGCCGAAAGCCGCCAGCATCACCGACAGGAAGATCGTCAAGCTGCGCGACCTGATGGCCGAGGAGTTCCTCAAGCTCAAGCTGCCCAGCGCGCTGATCGACGGCTTCGTGCGCAAGCTGCGCGAGGTGGTCAACGACATCCGTCACCACGAGCGCGTGCTGATGGACATCTTCGTCAAGCAGGTGAAGATGCCCAAGGCCGAGTTCATCAAGGCGTTCCCCAGCAACGAGGGCAACCTCGAGTGGGTCGCCGAGCTGAGCCGCAAGCGGCAGAAGTGGTCGCCGAACATCAAGGTCCACCGCGAGGCGATCGACGCCGAGCAGGAAAAGCTCGCTGCGATCGAGCGCAAGCTGTTCCTGCCGCTGATCGACATCAAGGACATCAACCGCGCCATGGCTTCGGGCGAGGCCAAGGCGCGCCGCGCCAAGAAGGAAATGGTCGAGGCGAACCTGCGCCTGGTGATCTCGATTGCCAAGAAGTACACCAACCGCGGCCTGCAGTTCCTCGACCTGATCCAGGAAGGCAACATCGGCCTGATGAAGGCGGTCGACAAGTTCGAATACCGCCGCGGCTACAAGTTCTCGACCTACGCCACCTGGTGGATCCGCCAGGCGATCACCCGCTCGATCGCCGACCAGGCGCGCACCATCCGCATCCCGGTGCACATGATCGAGACGATCAACAAGTTGAACCGCATTTCCCGCCAGATGCTGCAGCAGTTCGGCCGCGAGGCCACGCCGGAGGAACTGGCCAAGGAAATGGAGATGCCCGAGGACAAGATCCGCAAGGTGCTGAAGATCGCCAAGGAACCGATCTCGATGGAAACCCCGATCGGCGACGACGAGGATTCCCACCTGGGCGACTTCATCGAGGACGGCAACGCCAGCTCGCCGATCGACTCGGCCACCGAGACCGGCCTGATGGAAACCGTGCGCGACGTGCTCGCCGGCCTCACTCCGCGCGAAGCGAAGGTGCTGCGCATGCGCTTCGGCATCGACATGAACACCGACCACACGCTGGAGGAAGTCGGCAAGCAGTTCGACGTCACCCGTGAGCGGATCCGCCAGATCGAAGCCAAGGCGCTGCGCAAGCTGCGCCACCCCAGCCGTTCGGAACAGCTGCGCTCGTTCCTCGACGTCGAGTAAGCGGCGACGCCGGCATGACGAAGAAGCCCCGCCGACGCGGGGCTTCTTGTTGTCGCCCCGGGAACGCACGACCGGCTCGCCAGGAAGGCGCGGCTCGTCCTTCAGCGACGGCGCGCACCGGACACGTGTTGAAAGCCCGGCCCGGCTTGGGCATGCTCGACGGCCAGGGGGAACGTCATGCAATTTTTTCGGTTGGACCACTTCGCGGGCCATCTCAACGAGACCTTCAGGGTCGAGATCGACCAGATGAGCACGCCCTTCGTCCTGGTCGAGGCGCGGCCACTGCCGTACCAGCCGGTCGCCGGCATGGTGCGCGAGCCGTTCTCCCTGCTGTTCCGCCACGAATCGGCGGTGCTTTTCCCGCAGCGCACCTACACCATGCGCCACGACGGCGTGGGCGAGTTCGGCATCTTCCTGGTGCCGATCGCGCGCGACCGCGATGGCTTCATCTACCAGGCGCTGTTCAACTGAGCATGGCGGCGATCCAGCGCATGCGCAGGTGGCCGCCGATGCCCTCCTCGACGGCGAATCCCAGGCGTTCGTAGAGCCTGCGCGCCGCGGCATTGCGCTGCTCGACATGCAGCATGACGCTGCCCAGGCCATCGCGCAGCGTACTTTGCTGCACCTGCCGCAGCAGCGCCGAACCGATGCCGCGTCCTCGCGCTGCGGCGAGCAGCGCGATGTCGATGACATGGACCTCCCGCGGGTCGCGGTACAGGTACAGGCGGCCGATGGGCCTCCCCGCATCCTCGATCACCAGGTAATCCGCCGGCTGGAAATGCGTGGCGTAGTGCAGGTGCTGCAGTGCGAACTGGCTGTCCAGGAAAGCCTGCCGCACGGCGTCGGGCCACGGTACCGCGGCCAGTTCGGCGGCGCGCACCTCGCCGTAGAGGCGGCGGAGGAACGGCAGATCCTGCTCATGCGCGTCGCGCCAGCCCACCCCTGCCGGAAGGCTTTCCCCCGAGGCGGGCAGCCAGGCCGCCCGGCTCGGGGGAAAGTTCAACGTCCCGGCTGCGCTCACGGGCGCTGAGGAAACACCCCTGACAGCGCGATGCAGAAATTCAGCGTCAGGTACGGCTGCCGGTTTTCGTGCGGCTGGCCGCCACCGGTCATGCCGACCGTCTGGATCGGCAAGGTGGTGTTGACCGCGTTGGTATTGGTCAGCATCGCCACCGACTGCGGCGTGATGACGGCATCGCCGCTGGCCGGAACGCCGGCGCGATTGGCGGCCGTCGGCTGGTTGTAGACGCGCGCGCCGTGGGCATGTGCCGGCATCTCATTGAGCAGCAGGGTGACGCTGTCCGAGCCGAAGGTTTCGCCGACCATGCGTGGCGTCAGCCCGGCGCCCTGGCCCTGGCCACACGCCACGTTGCCGGTGAAGTTCGGCAACTGGTAATTGGTGGTGCCGTTGCCGCCGAACTGGATACCGAGCAGCGAGAACAGCGCCGTGTTCTGCTGGATCGGCATCAACTGGCCCTGGCACAGGGCCCAGTTCTGGGGCGCGAAGTTGAAGCCGTAGATCTGGATCTCGCCAATGAAGGGATCGCTCATGAATGATGTCCTTGTAGTCGGTCGACGGCGCTCAACCCTGCGACGGGTAGACGCCGGCCCAGGCGATGCAGAAACGCGCGGTCAGCGTGGGCATGGTGTTGTCGTGCGGCTGACTGCCCCCCACGGAACCGACGGCCGTCGCGGCCAGGTCGCCGCTGGCGATGCCGGAGGTGCTGTCCGTGTACAGCGTGTCTCCGCTGACGGCCCCCAGCTGGAGTGTGGCGGACGGCGCGGCGGAGCTTGCCGCCGAATCCGCCGCGTAGAAGGCATGGCTGTGGGCCGGCAGCTGGTTCGGCAGCAGCGTGACCGTCTCGGTGCCGGCCAGCTGGCCCAGCACGTAGGTTCCCATGCCCGGCCCCGCACCCTGGTGGATCGGCACGCGGCCGCGCAGGTCGGGCAGCGCAAAGGTATTCACGCCGTCGCCACCGTAAACGGTGCCGACCAGGCTGAACAGGACATCGTATTCCGAGATGGGCAGCAGGCGGCCGTCGCAGTCGAACCAGCCATTCGGTGCGAAGTTGTAGGGAAACAGGCGGATCTCGCCAACGTAAGGTGTGGACATGGCGGGAGCTCCGGTCAGCTGCGCGAGGGGAAGATGCCATTGAGCGCGATGCAGAAGTTCAGCACCGTGTATGGCTGCAGGTTCGAATGCGGCAGCGTCTGCCCAGCGTCGTCGAGCACGTTCAGCGGAATCTGCGGGCCACCGGAGCTGCCGTAGATGCTGAGCGAGCCGGCGGCACCCAGCACGCCGTTGCCGGGAATGCGCGTGGTGCCCGCGGCGGTGTTCGCGTTGAAGGCGTGATTGTGGGCAGGAATCTGCCCGCTCGACAGCGCGACGTTCTCGACGCCGCCGACCTGGCCGACGTCCGTGCCGTTGCTGGAACCCAGCGGGGTGCGGCTGCGCAGGTCGGGCAAGGCAAAGTTCGTCGTGCCGTTGCCGCCGAACTGGGTACCCAGCAGCGAGAACAGCGCCTGATACTGGTTGATCGGCAGCAACTGGCCGTTGCAGAAAGCGAATCCCTTGGGCGCAAAGTTGAACGCCACCGGCATCACCTGCCCGAGAAAGGGTTGCGACATGAGTGATTCTCCCCTTGGATGGTTCCGGCGACAGGTCCCCGGCCGGCCCGCGCACTCTTGCGCATACCCGACGGCTTGACAAGCTCTTCGTGCACAAAGCCACAATATGCCGCGGCCGCCCTCGAGGGGCACTGAAAGGAAAAGACAGAACCGCCAGGCAGGGCTCACGACCGTCCGGCGAAGAGGTCCGGTACCGTGGCTGCTCGTTCGCGAGCCACGGCAGCTTTCACAACGCGCCGCCAGGCGTCCGCCCAACGGAACACGGGCAAACAGGGGACAAGTCATGTGGCATCCGGAGTCGAAGCATCGCGACGCGATGCGCCATGGGCTCGGCCGTAGCGTATTCGGCCGGTGGACAAGTTTCCTGCTGGTGTGCGGCATGCTGGCGCTGCCGGGCCTGTCGCGTGCGGTCTGCACGGCCTATACGCCGTCCAATGCCTCCTCCGGATCGCCGATGGCGCCCGGCACGACGATCAGCATGGACGTCACGGCGTGCAGCGCCAGCCCCGGTTTCGGCATCGGCAACATCACGTCGCCGGCAAACCACGGCACGGCGACAGTCACCAGCAACGCGGCCTCGCAGATCAGCTACTCCAACAACAACGACGGCGCCACGACGGATACCTTCCGGTACGACGATGGCTCGGGCATCAATTTCGTCACGGTGACGGTACACATCGCCCCGAAGACCTCGCCCATCACGCTCTCGCCGGCGACGATGCCCTCGGGCACCGTAGCCGTCAGCTACGCCACCCAGACCCTGAGCGCCACCGGCGGCACCGCGCCGTACACCTTCGCCGTCACCAGCGGTTCTTCCCTGCCGCCGGGTCTGACGCTCAGCGGCAACACGATCTCCGGCACGCCGACCACGCAGGGCAGCTATGCGTTCTCGATCACGGCCACCGACAGCACCAGCATCACCGGTACGGCGAGCTATTCGGTCTCCATCGGTGCGCCGAGCGTCGCCGTCACCAACACGCCCACGGCGGCGGTCATCAACCGACCCTACAGTTTCACGCTGACCGCCGCCGGCGGCACGCCGCCGTACACCTACACGCTGGACGGCGGCACCACGCTGCCAGCCGGCCTGACCCTGGCCAGCAACGGCACCATCAGCGGCACGCCCACTGCGAGCGGCACTACCAACTTCACCGTGCGCGTCACGGACAGCAGCGGCGCCCCCGGGCCGTACTTCTCGGCCAACAACCTGTCCATCACCGTGCAGAACCTGCCGCCCCCGGTCGCCAACCCGGTGAGTGCCACGGTGGCCTACGGCAGTACCAGCAACCCGATCACCCTCAACTTCACCGGCGGTGCGCCGGCCTCGGTCGCCGTCGCTACACAGGCTGCGCACGGCACCGCCACCGCCAGCGGCACCTCGATCACCTACACGCCCGCCGCCGGCTACGCCGGCCCGGACAGCTTCACCTATACCGGCACCAACGCCAGCGGCACGTCGTCACCGGCCACGGTGACCATCACCGTACCGCCGCCGACCATCAGCTACACGCCGGCCAGTCCGCCGCCGGCCACCGTCGGCGCGGCCTACAGCCAGTCGCTCGCCAGCGCGAGCGGCGGCACGGCGCCGTACACCTACGCCATCGCCTCCGGCAGCCTGCCGGCGGGCATCACGCTGGCCAGCAACGGCACGCTGTCGGGTACGGCCACCGCGGGTGGAAGCTTCAATTTCACCCTGACCGCCACCGACAGCAGCACCGGCACCGGTCCGTTCAGCGCCACCAGCGGCTCGCTGGCGCTGACGGTGAACGCCCCGACTATTTCGATTGCGCCTGCCTCGCTGACCAACCCTGGCGTGGCCGCGGCGTATTCGCAGAACGTGACGGCCTCCGGCGGCGCCGCTCCGTATGCCTATGCCGTCACCGCCGGCGCGCTGCCGCCTGGCCTGACCGTCAGCAGCACCGGCGCGATCACCGGCACGCCGACAGCCGCCGGCAGCTTCAATTTCGTCATTACCGCGACCGACAGCAGTACCGGCACCGGCCCCTACACGGGCAGCCGCGCCTACGGCATCACCGTGGGCGCACCCACGCTGACGCTGGCGCCCGCATCCGGGACGACCATCAACGGCACCGCCGGCTCGCCGGCAAGCGCCACGTTCGCCGCCGCCAACGGTACCGCGCCATACAGCTATGCGATCGTCGCGGGCACCCTGCCGCCGGGCGTGACGCTGTCGTCCGCGGGCGCGCTGTCCGGCACGCCGACCGCGGCAGGCAACTTCAACTTCACCGTGCGGGCCACGGACAGCTCGACCGGCACCGGCGCGCCCTTCACCATGTCGGGCAACTACACCCTCGCCGTGGCCGCGCCGACCATCACGCTGTCGCCGGGCACCCTGCCGGCGCCGGCGGTCGGTAACGCGTACAGCCAGGCGATCACCGCATCCGAAGCCAGCCCATCCACCTTCACCTACAACGTGAGCTCCGGCCTGCTGCCGACGGGCCTGTCGCTCAACGTCAACTCGGGAGTGATCAGCGGCACGCCGACCGCGGGGGGCAGTTTCAACTTCACGCTCACCGCGACTGACAGCGGCGGCTTCACCGGCAGCCAGGCCTACAGCGTCACGGTCGGCGCCGGCACGGTGGTGCTGGCCCCGGCGGCGCTGGCCAACGCCACGGCGGAAACGCCCTACACGCACACCTTCACCGCCAACGGCGGCACCGCGCCGTATGCCTACACGCTGACGGCGGGCGCGCTGCCGGCGGGCCTGGCGCTATCCTCCGGCGGCGTGCTGTCCGGCACGCCCACAGCTGCCGGCAGCTTCAACTTCACCGTGCAGGCCACGGACAGCTCGACCGGCGCCGGCGCACCATTCACGGCCAGCCAGAGCTACGCGCTCACCGTGGCCGCGCCGACCATCGCGATCACGCCGACCACACTGCCGGCGGGCACCGCTGGCGCTGCCTATAGCCAGAGCTTGAGTGCCGCCGGCGGCAGCGGCGGCTACACCTTCAGCCTCGCCTCCGGCGCGCTGCCGCCCGGCATCACCTTGAGCAGCTCGGGCACGGTGTCCGGCACGCTGACCACGGTGGGCAACTACAACTTCACCATCACCGCGACCGACGGCTTCGGCTTCACCGGCAGCCGGGCTTATACCTTCATCGTGGCCGCACCGACTATCACCATCACCCCGGCCACGTTGCCGAACGGCCAGGCCAACGTCGCCTACAGTCAGGCGCTGGGCGCGAGCGGCGGCAACGGCAACGGCAGCTACACCTACAGCCTCGCCTCCGGCGCGCTGCCGCCCGGCATCACCTTGAGCAGCGCCGGCACCGTGTCCGGCACGCCGACCACGGCCGGCAACTACAACTTCACCGTCAGCGCGACCGACGGCTTCGGCTTCACCGGCAGCCGGGCCTACACGTTCACCGTGGCCGCGCCGACCATCACCATCACCCCAGCCACATTGCCGAACGGCCAGGCCAACGTCGCCTACAGTCAGGCGCTGGGCGCGAGCGGCGGCAACGGCAGCTATACCTACAGCCTCGCCTCCGGCGCGCTGCCGCCCGGCGTCACCTTGAGCAGCTCGGGCACGGTGTCCGGCACGCCGACCACGGCCGGCAACTACAACTTCACCGTCAGCGCGACCGACGGCTTCGGCTTCACCGGCAGCCGGGCTTATACCTTCATCGTGGCCGCACCGACCATCACCATCACCCCGGCCACGTTGCCGAACGGCCAGGCCAACGTCGCCTACAGTCAGGCGCTGGGCGCGAGCGGCGGCAGCGGCGGCTACATCTACAGCCTCGCCTCCGGCGCGCTGCCGCCCGGCATCGCCTTGAGCAGCGCCGGCACCGTGTCCGGTACGCCGACCACGGCTGGCAACTACAACTTCACCGTCAGCGCAACCGACGGCTTCGGCTTCACCGGCAGCCAGGCCTACTCGCTGGGCATCGACCCGCCCGTGCCGGTCACGGTGAACGACACCGCCGCGACACCGGCCAACTCGCCGGTCACCATCGCGGTCACGGCCAATGACGCCGGCCCGATCACCAGCATCGCGGTGGCGCAGGCGCCTGCGCACGGCACGGCGGCGGTCAGCGGCCTGCATGTGGTGTACACGCCGTCGGCCAGCTTCTTCGGCAGCGACAGCTTCACCTACACCGCCACTGGCCCTGGCGGGATTTCGTCGCCGGCCACGGTCAGCGTCTCGGTGACGCCGCTGGCCGTGCCGGTCGCGGCGGCGCAGAGCGTCTCAGTACTGGCCGGCGCGTCGGTCACGATCCATGCGGCCACGGGTGCGAGCAACGGCCCATTCACTGCCGCTGCGGTGGTGAACACGCCAGCCTCGGGTACGGCGGCGGCACAGGGCACCGACATCGTCTACACCGCCGCCGCGAACGCCTCGGGCGCGTTCGGCTTCGACTACACGCTGAGCAACATCTTCGGCACCTCGCAACCGGCCCACGTCACAGTGACGGTCAACCCGCGTCCGGTGGCAGCCGCGCTGACGGCAACGGCGAACGCCGGCACCACGGTACAGGTCGACCTTGTCGCGCAAGCGCACGGTGGTCCGTTCACGGCTGCGAATGTGGTGTCCATTTCGCCGGCGAACGCCGGTTCGGCCACCATCGTATCCACCGGCGGCGGTGGCTACGCGCTGGCGTTCACCTCCGCCGCCAGCTTCGATGGCGTGGCGCAGATCGCCTATACGCTGAGCAACGCGTTCGCTACCTCCGCGCCGGGCACGGTCGACGTTACCGTCATGCTGCGCAGCGATCCGTCGAAGAATGCCGAAGTGCTGGGCGTGCTGGAAGCGCAGGCCGAGGCGGCACGCCGCATGGCGATGGGCCAGATCGGCAACTTCCAGCGCCGCCTGGAAAGCCTGCACGACAGCGGCAGCCGCGCCGGCTTCAGCAACGGCATCACCATGAGTTCCGCCAGCAGCCAGCGGCGCAGCGACACGCTGGCCGGCCTGCAGCAGCAGGTGATGGGCGGCGGCGGCGATCCCTTCCTGGCGCCCGCAGACGCCCCGGCAACCGTTCCTGCAGCCTCCAGTGGCGGCGCGCCAGACGGCCTTGCCTTCTGGGCCGGTGGCGCGATGAACTTCGGCAAGCTGAAGCCCGGCGCCAGCTACAACGGCGTCGACTTCACCACCTCGGGCCTCAGCCTGGGCGCGGACAAGCAGCTGACCCAGTCGCTCGCGCTGGGCCTGGGCGTCGGCTACGGCCACGATGCTTCCGACATCGGCCAGCATGGCAGCCGCAGCACCGTGGACAGCTACAACGTCGCCGCCTACGGCAGTTACCGGCCCGGTGAATCGGCCTACATGGACGCGCTGGTCGGCTACCAGTGGCTGCAGTTCGACGCGCGCCGCTTCGTCACCGACAACGGCAACACGGTGCGCGGCAGCCGCGACGGCAAGCAGTGGTTCGCCTCGTTCTCGGTGGGCTACCGGCACCAGGCGGACGACATGCTGCTCACGCCCTACGGCAGGCTGGACATCGCCCGCGCGACGCTCGACGGCTACACCGAAACCGGCGACGCCGTGTTCGCACTGAGCTACCGGGACCAGACCGTCAAGACCAGCACCGCCACCGTGGGCCTGCTGGCGCGATGGACGGTCCAGCGCGACTACGGCGTATGGGCGCCGCAGCTGCGCGCGGAGTTCGGCCACGACATGCAAGGCTCCAGCCAGGCGGCGATGCGCTATGCGGACCTGCCGTCCGGTCCGCTGTACCAGGCCACGCTGGCCCGCCAATCCCGCAACCATACCTTGCTCGGCGCAGGCATCGCGCTGCAGACGCTCAAGGGCTGGTCGCTGCGCGCGGAATACCAGAACCAGCTGGACAACACGAGCCGCGACAACCAGAGCATCCTGCTCAGCGTACAGAAGACGCTGCCACCGTGACCGGCACGGCGGCAGCGACGAACGTCGTTGCCGCCGTCCCCGCGCCGGACCCCGCGACGAAGCGTTCCACCAAGGCGGAGCTTCTTCGTCGTGGCCGTCCCGATCCACGTCGTCGAACGATTGCTCCCGCGCGATCCTGCCGCCGTCCACACGGTACGCGCCGATCCTGCTCGTCCGGGCGAGGTCCGGCGGCCGACTCGAAACTCACCGCCGACCGGCACGCAGTCCGCCCCGCGCCTCCTCCGGCACCGCCCAATCGCCGCTACGCCATCCGCACCTACGGTAAACTGCCGCCCTTGCATGGGCCTATAGCTCAATGGTTAGAGCAGAGGACTCATAATCCTTTGGTTCCAGGTTCGAGTCCTGGTGGGCCCACCACGAATTTGCGCAAGCCCAGGCTTTTGTTCTGGAAAGCATAGTTTGGCCTGAATGGCCAACTTATGCTTTCCAGAACGCATAGTCGGACCGGTGCTTGGGCAAATGGCTAAGCCGCGACGCCCCCGCTTTGAGTAGCGGGACGGTTTAGAGTCCGGAGTCACTTTAACTGCTTCGCATACGCGGCGGGTGTCGGCCCGTCCAGCGCCTTCTTTGGTCGTTCCTCGTTGTATTCCCGCCGCCAGCCTTCGATCTCGGCGCGTGCGTGCAGAAGGCTGGGAAACCAGTGCTCGTTGAGGCATTCGTCGCGCAGCCGGCCGTTGAACGATTCGATGTAGGCGTTCTGGTTCGGCTTACCCGGTTCGATCAGGCGCAGCTGCACGCCGCGGGCGTGCGCCCAGATGACCATCGCCTTACCGCAGAACTCCTTGCCGTTGTCGCTGCGAATCACCCGCGGCAAGCTGCGGCTGAGCGTCAGGCGATCCATCACACGTGTCACGCCCATGCCGGAGATCGCCCGCTCGACCTCGATGACGACCGCCTCGTGGGTGGCGTCATCAACGACCGTCAGGCACTTGAGGACACGGCCTTCGGCGGTGCGATCGAACACGAAGTCCATCGACCAGACCTCGTTGGCGGTCTTCGGTCGAGCCAGCGGTTGCCGCTCGGTAACGGGCACCTTCTTCCGCTTGCGCCGCCGCACCTGCAGCTTCGCTTCCCTGTACAGCCGTTCCACGCGCTTGTAGTTCACCAGTAGCCCCACCTGCCGCAGTTTTAGATGGATCATCCCCACGCCGTAGCGCTTGTGCCGTTGCGCCAGGGCCAGGATGCGTTGCCGGAGCTCCACGTTGCGGTCCGGCCGTGTGGCATAGTGATACGCGCTGGCGCTCATGCCGGCGATCGCCAGCGAACGCCGCTCACTCAATCCCTGGTTGACCATCTGTCGCACCAGCTCGCGTCGCGCCGGTGCGCTCACCACTTTTTTCGCAGGGCGTCCTTGATGACCTCGTTCTCAAGCACCTGCTCGGCCAGCAGCTTCTTCAGCCGTGCGTTCTCCGTCTCCAACTCCTTCAGCCGCTTGGCGTCCGGCACGCTCATGCCGCCGAACTTGCTGCGCCACAAGTAGTAGGAGGCCTCGCTGAAGCCGTGCTGCCGGCACAGCTCCTTCACCGGTATGCCGGCCTCCGCCTCGCGCAGGAAACCGATGATCTGTTCTTCGGAAAAGCGCTTCTTCACGTCCAATCTCCTTCAGGTGGGGGATTGGACTCCAAACCACTGTGCTACTCAAAACCGGGGGGGCGTCGGTACGGCACAGATGACCGGAAGCTAGAAAAGCGAATGCCCGCACAGAGCGGGCGCTCTTCCTAACTCACGATTTCAGTCGACTCAGCTGGAAGGCTGATTGTGACCAGATGTGCTGGCGTCAATCTGATGGGCAGCGAACCGCTGCATCTCCCCAACTAACGCTTAGATATCCTAGATTATTAGGAGTTTTATCTGATGGAATGTCTATATCAACGATGATTCGACCTTTGCATAAGGTCGTTTCATTGTCGTTCCTAGCTTTCCCATCGACCCACCCACTGTTGTGCATTTCCTGCGTCATTTTCTGTGTCATTTCATCATTCAATGGAGGAGATACAATATCCCTCTCCACAAGTAAAAAAGTTGTCTTATTCAATACCCTAAAATTGGATGCTTGACTGACTCCCATAGACTGAGCCACATCCTTTGAAACTTGCTTAAGGTACGCGACGCTCGGTATTCCTTCCTTATTCAAATGTGTGACACGCGCCATCACAAGAAAACCAATCAACGCAATGCATATTAGGATTGCAATCTGGGCAAACTTATTTCTGATAATCATCATTTTCCATTTCCACCATATTGCAGCAATGGAACGCCGCCGCCGCTTGGGGTGGCAGTAATACCCATGCCCAGCCCAAATTGTGTAGCTGTGCCGCTTCCAGGTGAGTACACCTCTGTGGCGCCCGCATAGTAGTACGCTCCTGCAGACATGCTGAACCCATGTAGAAGATTGTCCGTCATTCTTCGGCGCTTGGATAAATCTTCGCATCTGGAATTAAGAAAGCCGACATCAGCGGAAAAGCTAGGCTTAAATAAATTCTCCAAGTTTGTGTAATTTCTAGAGATGTTAAAGCTACCAAACAGGGTGTCGCCGCTAGCACTCAAACTCGCAGAAAAAATGTACCAAGAGCCTGAAACCTGTGTGTAGTCCGGCGCGAACTGTTCGCCGAGTTGCATACATCCCCGCGCACTCATGCCAGCACACAAGTCCGTATCTGCTCTAAGGCCGGACCGATCAGTGAGGGTCAGGGGGTTATTGCCGACGTAGGCATATGTATTGATTCCACCCGCCAACCCGATCGGATCGCTCTCGACGTAGCGCCCGATGTAAGGATTGTAGTCCCGCTCGCCGTTCTGCCACATCCCGCTTTCGGTGTCTTGATACTGGCCAGGAAACCCGAGGTTGAAGGTTCGCCACACGTTGGTCGTGACCTGACTCGTGAAGGGAAGGCCGTGCGCCTGCCACACGACAGCACGAGTATTCGGGTCGGTCACCGCCATCGGCCGTCCCGTCTGATCGGCATGCACCGGATACTTCCCGCCATTGACAATCGCCGCCACCAGCCGTCCGTTCAACCACACGTAATCCATCCACGTCCCGCTCTGGTCCTCAGCCAGCAACGTCCCGCTCCGATCGGGCGCAAAATACGTGGTGACCCCCGACGCACTCATCTTGCGAAAGCGCTGGCCCTCTGGACCGATCACATAGCTCGTCCCGTTCGCGTTGACCAGACGGTGGAACGGGTCGTACTGGTACACCACGGTACCGTTGGCCGTAGTGATAGCGCCCTCGGCATCGTAGCCCCAAGTGGTATTCCAAGTTCCCGACAGGGTGGCCAGACGGTTGCTCGTGGCTGCCATGGAATAAGTGGTCGTGTTGCTGTTGACCACTTGGTGAGTGCGGTTACCAGCGGCATCGTAGGTGTAGCTCTCGTTGTCTGCGCCGGAAGTTTCCGTGGTGAGATGGCTCATCGCATCGTAGCCGAGGGTCTCGGTCATCGAACCATCGAGTCCGTTGGTGATCTGTGTGATCCGGTCCGCCGCATCGTAAGTGAAAGCCAGATTCTGCACGCCAGGCACGTTGATACTACCCAGCCGGCCATCGCTGTCGTAGACCAGTGTGTTGGTCAGTCCATTACTGGAGGTCCACGACGCCATCGCCGTACCGCCGGGCCGGTAGGTCACCGCACTGACCGCGCTGGCCGAGGTGCCACCCACCGTGAAGGTGACGCCCGACACCGCCCCGTTGGTGTAGCTGTACGTGGCGTTGTTGCCGTCGGGGTACACCACGCTCGCCACGTGGCCCACACTGTCATAACTGTAGCCTAGCGCGTAATTGGTGCCTCCGATTGAAAAGCCGCGACCGGTGATCCAGCCCTCCGGCGTGTAGGTGTATGACGTGGTGCCGTTGCCATCGCTCATACTGCATGGCCGGCCGATACCGTGCGTACAGCTGTCGTAGGTGGCGCTCTGTGTCAGGCCACCAGCACTGATACTGATGGGGCGGTTGAGCGTGTCGTAACCATAGGTCGTCTGAACCCCATCGGCCCGCGTCAGGCTCGCACGGCGGCCATAGATGTCGTAGGCGAAGGTCGTGGTGCCGGTGTCCGGACTGGACTGGTTCCAGAGTTGCCCGAGGCCGTCGTAAGCGTACGTGGTGACCAAGTTCCGAGGACCAGTGACCGTGATGACATGATCGCCGAGGTCGTAGGTGTACTTGGTGATGCCGCCATTTGGGTCAGTCGACTGGGTTACGCGATTCAGTGCATCGTATTGATACGTAGTGGCATGATTGAGCGCATCAGTCACCGACATCACATTGCCGTTCACGTCGTAGACATACGTGAGGGTTTGCCCATGCATGCCTTGCCGCTGGTACAGGCGGCCCAGCCCGTCGTAGCTCGCCGTTTCCTTAGCACCGATGTCGCTACCTCTCGCCACGGTATGCGTGATGACATCGCCGTTCGCGTCGTAGGCAAAGCTTTCGGTGGACGTGCCATCCTTGTCGTTGAGCGTAGCGCTGGTGACCTGCATGTAGGCATTGCGAGTGATGCCGGACACCAAATTGTCGGGAGCCGTCACGCTCGCAGGCAAGCCGAATCCGTCGTAGGTATAGGTCCACGTCGCCGCCACGCCGTTGGGATGCCGGACGATGCTAGCCACCCGGCCACGCGCATCGTAGGTGTAATTGGTCGCGTCGCCGTTCGGGCCGCTGATCTGACCGGGAAGACCCAACAGGGTATAACTGCTGTACGTCGTGGTATGCCCCAGCGCGTCGGCGACCGTGGCAAGGTTTCCAAGGGAGTCGTACGTGTAAACGTCCGTGTTGCTCCCATTCAACGAGGGGTGAGTTACAGAACGGGTTTTGAGCATGCCGTTGGCGTAATACGTATAAGCATAGGTTGTCGTAAGCGCCGGCTGCGTTCCGACCGTCGTTAGGTTCTTCAGCGTCTGCGAGGCCAGCCTGTTGTTGCTGTCGTAGGTGAAGTCGGTTTCGGATAGCCCTTCGACCTTGATCGATAGGGGCCGGTCCATGCCTGCCGTGGTATCCCATGTGAAATCCGTTATGCGCTGCGCTGCTGTTCCTGCCGCCTCGGTCTTCTGCTGCAGCAAGCCAGTGGCCGCGTAGACGTAATTGGTGGTGTTGCCGTTGTTGTCGGCGGAGGTCGCCAAGTTGCCGTTGGCGTCATAGGTGTTCTGGGCAAACGAAGCGTCGCAATGCAAGGAAGCACCTGATTAGCGACGACGCTCAGCCATGAAAATTGTCGACGGCGCGCAATTTCGTCTCTGGCCAAGGCTTGCACAGGGTCATGGCGCGCGCCAGT
>NZ_AXBJ01000032.1:0-29543 GCF_000473345.1 Rhodanobacter sp. OR87 | reverse complement strand
TGCGCAGGTACTCGGCATTGATTCGCCACTGCTCACTCTCAGTTTGCGCGCGTGCCACGCTCTGTGCCTCACGTTCCGAGGCCTCGTCCAGCAGCCGTCGCTGCCCCACCAGGGCTGCCTCTCGACGCTCGTTCTCGCTGCGCAGGTATTCGACACTGGCACGTAGCTGCTCAGAATCCGATTCGGCCCGTACCACGCGTTGTGCGTCGCGCATAGCCAAAAGATCGCCCTGCGCCGCCTGCAAATGGTTGCGCGCCATAGCCTCGGAAGCGCGCACGAAATAATCAAAGACATTCGGCGGGCGGGAAAACGCCTGGTCCAATTCGGCATGCTCGTCGGCTACATAAAACCGATTGAGGCCATCCTCATAGACGAAGTGATAGCCACGTCCTGTGAGCAGCGGCTCCCATTCCATATAAGCAGGCGTCTGGCTATTGGGTTCGGTAGCTTCGAGCAGTATCACCCACGGGCGTATGCGCTCCAGCGAAAGACCGCGCAACGCCGCTGCCTCGCCCCCCTCACAATCGATCTTGAGAAAGTGAATTTCACCAACCTGGTGGGTTTTGCAGACCTTGTCCAAGGTCACGCATTTCACATCCGACTCGCGGATCTGGTGTCCGGCCTTCGCATGACGTTCCGCAAAAACACGGTCGGTCGTTGAAAGCCCGCTATCAATCACCTCGAACAAGTGCAACTTGCCAGGACTATCGGACACGGCCAACTGCAGATTGATGTCAAGCGGGCGATCGGCAACCAGTCGCTGGAACCAGTGCGTGACCGGCTCAATGTTGATACCGCGCCAACCCATTTCATAAAACGCCTTGGTCACTGAATCGTCAACTGGATCCTGCGCACCAACATCGATGTAGAAGCCGTGCTTGACCCCGCGCAGTGCGCGAATGAGCATCACGTCTTCGTAATTCTGAGCATAGGAGATAAAACTCATGGACTCCCAACCTCGATCTGTGGGGGAACCCACGCCGATCCCACGAATACAGGGCGCGACATGTTTGAAACATTGAAGACCAGCGCAAGGTCCCTCCATTCGTAGTTATTGACGAGATGGGTGTCCGTGCTGACCAAC
The DNA here is from genome assembly GCF_000473345.1 of Rhodanobacter sp. OR87. Classification (NCBI taxonomy): domain Bacteria; kingdom Pseudomonadati; phylum Pseudomonadota; class Gammaproteobacteria; order Lysobacterales; family Rhodanobacteraceae; genus Rhodanobacter; species Rhodanobacter sp. OR87. The sequence continues at coordinate 28,459 of NZ_AXBJ01000032.1, read as the reverse complement.
GCAGTCGAAACCGAGTAGCTCCCCTGCCCGAAATTCATCGGGAAGCTGATACGGAACTCAATGCGTTGCCCCGCCCGTACGTTTTCCAAGGCCTGCTTCGTATGATGCGTGTTAGTGCCGAAAACCGGCTGCCCCAAACGATCCTTGATCATGTAACCGAGCACCAGTCGCGGGATGTCTTCTCGCACAATCACTCGAACAAGCAGGGTCACGGACTGACCAACATCAACAAACTCCACCGACTCGTCAGCAGCGTTGAGGAGCGCGATACTTTCAATCGAGGCTTCACCACTACCTGAAACGGTCTGCACGCGGCCGCTGGCGTGATTTGAAATCGTAATTGTACTGTTCTCGCGTTCCGCGATCAGCGCATTGTATAGATCCATGACTTCCGCCGGATCGCCGTCTTTTACAAGCGCGCCGTTCTCCAGGAGCAACGCGCGATCACACAGGGTTTGCACCGCACTGCTGTCGTGGGAAACGATCAGCAGACTCGTACCCTGCTCGCGGAACTCGCGTATTCGTTTAAAACATTTGTGCTGGAAATAGGCATCGCCCACGGACAGTGCCTCGTCTACGATGAGAATGTCTGGACGGAACGCCGTTGCCACTGCAAAAGCAACGCGCATCTGCATGCCACTCGAATAAGTGCGCACTGGCTCGTCGAAATATTCGTCAATCTCGGCAAACTCTTCGATGGCCAACATGGCGCCATCAATGTCTGCCCGAGAGAATCCCATGAGCCCGGCAGTGTGATAGACGTTGGAGCGGCCGCTCAAATCTGGGCTGAAACCCATGCCCAGCTCGAGAATGGCTGCTATTCGCCCATTCACCGCAACGGCACCTTCGGTTCCCCTGAGTGTGCCCGTTATCAGTTTGAGCAGAGTGCTCTTTCCGGCACCATTCTGACCGACGATACCGATGGATTCGCCACGCGCGACGTTAAATGAGATTCCGCGGAGGACCCAAGTCTCTGTTTTGGCGCGCTTGCGAACCCCAAGCCATGAGGCAAATCGACGCCACTCCGATCCATAATCACGAAAGGCCTTGCCAAGTCCGCGCACAGCAAGCAGTGGTTCACTCACAGCACATCCACCATTTCCGGCGCCGAACGCCTGAACAAAATCAATGAAAACAGTAACAGGACGGTCGCTGTTGCTGCAATAACGGCCAACCCGGCGATGCTGGGTGCACGCCCGTAGAGAAGAACGTCTTGGAAGGCAATGACCATGTGCATCATTGGATTGAATTCCAGCAGAGCACGCAAGCGATCCGGAATAATACTTGGCATGTAAACGATCGGGGTCAGCCAGAACAGTAGCTGCAATACCACCATCATGAACTGAGCGACATCTCTGACAAACACATTGAGTACACCAAGGATAAGACCAAGACCGAGAGCAAATGCCAAATTTATACCGATCAGAAGTGGAAGCCACAACATCGCCACACTCGGCGAATGGCCAATCAGCACGAATACGCCCACTGCCGTCACGAGCAACAACAAATTATTCACCAGAGAAGATCCGGCAATGATAATGGGTAGGCAGACACGCGGGAATGCCATCTTCTTCATCAAATTACCATTGTCAACAAATATGGTCAGCGACCGAGTTACCACTTCGGCAAACAGCGACCAGGCAATCATGCCGGCCATCAGGTAAATCACATACGCATAACGGTTGTCGATGCCCGGCAGTTTGGCCGCCATGATGCGCGACAGTACCAAAGCGTAAATGGCAACCTGTGCCAACGGCTGCAAAATCATCCACAGGGCACCCAACTTGCTCCGTGCGAACCGCGAGCGAAGGTCGTTTTTGATCGACGACACGATGAAGTGACGATAACTCCAGATCGCCGCGAAAATCTCTTTCATGCAGCTCGTTCCCTTAGGTAGTGCCAATTGTCGAAACGATGCCCGTTTTGACGGCCGCACCTGAATGTAACGACAACGCCTCCAACCGGAGAATTATCCGATGTGCCGTTGCATGTGGTGAAAACCTGTCACGGATATCCAGCGCAGCCTGCGCCCCGATCCTCTTAGCAAAATTACCATCCTCGACCACCTTGCGCATCAGACCGGCAGCATGCGCAACACTGGGCTCAGCCCATCGCTGCCCTGTGTGATGAAGATACTCACCTTCACCTACCGGTACCAACTGGTAGTCCACCAGACAACTGTTGTCCGAAGTCATGAACTCCATGTTGCCCGACCATGCCGTGGCGATCACGGGCTTGCCCAAACGCATGCACTCGGCGAGCCCCAGCCCGAAACCTTCAGCTCGATGCAGTGAAATGTACGCATCAACGCAACGCTGTAGCGCTTGCACGTCACTGCGATCGATCACCTCATCACGGATGATAATGCGACGGTCAGCAGCTGCCGCCTTCAGTAATTCCTGCAGCTTTGCGGGGTGCCGATGGCCATTGCTCGATTTGATCAGCAGCCTGACATCACGCCGACCATCAGCAAAGGCCAACTGAAACGCCCTGATAACGGCGAGCGGATTTTTTCGGGCCAAGAAAGAGTTGAAATCGAAGCTATTCAGAAAGACGAAAACGTCATCATCCAAGCCGAAGTCTGAACGCATCAACCCACTGTCACGCGCCTCGCTGACTGGCAACGGGGCATGCCAAACGGGCTTTTCGGTAATACGCTTGACCGCCGCTTCGATGAAACGGGTAGAAACCATGACCTCGTCCACCCGCTGCAGCGCTGGTAACCATTCCTCTGGAAACACCTCCAGCTCCCAGAACCAGCAAGCGATCATGTAACGATCACCCAAGCGCTCGCGACCGATGATTGCAATGGCCTCGTCCAGATAGTCCGGATTGACGAAAATCAGGTTGACACCGTAAGGCGTCTCCTTGCCGATGTGCAGGTCAAGGCTGGTGTCATCCATTCCATGTGGTATATCGATGGGAATGTCATGGATGGCCACCGGATAACCTTCGGCCAGCAAGGCCCACGCATAAAGACGCGCGCCTTCGGCCAATCCGAACTGACCGCGGGCATAGGCAAAAATGTTCACGCCCACGGCTTTGCCGTACTTGTCGCTAGGTATGGCTACCCATGTCGGATCGGACTGGTGTGCATGTTGCTGCCAGTTCGACGTCCGCTGAAACTTGATTTGCTCACTGACGCGCGCAGCCAACGCCTCAGATATCCTGTTTCTGACTATCGGTGGGACATGACGATAAATCGCCTTGAGCCATGGCTGTCGACGAATCCATGCAGACAAGTTCAACAGCCCGACACCGAAAGTCATCCTTGAGCGGCTGATAATGTTCACCACATGCGTCCCATCGTCATGTCCGCACAGGCATATTTGATTGCCATGGTCAGCTACCTAACGCGTAAGTCAGCTCTGCGCGCAGATCGGCCAGATCCTCCACCCCAACCGAGAGCCGAATCAAACCATCATTGATCCCCAACCGCTTGCGGTTCGCCGCAGGCACCGAGGCATGGGTCATGATGGCGGGGTGCTCGATCAGGCTCTCGACACCGCCGAGCGATTCGGCCAGCGCGAACAATTCACAGCGCTCCAGCATGCGCTTGGCCTTCTTCAGGCCGCCCTTCACCTCGATCGTGACGATGCCGCCGAAGCCGTGCATCTGGCGTTTCGCCAGCGCATGCTGCGGGTGGCTCTTCAGACCGGGATAGATCACCCGCTCGACCGCCGGGTGTTTCTGCAGCCACGTCGCCAGCTCCAGCGCACTGGCGCAGTGCTGGCGCATGCGCAGGTGCAGGGTCTTCAGGCCGCGCATGGCGAGGAACGCATCGAACGGGCCGGCCACCGCACCGACCGAGTTCTGCAGGAAGCCCATCGGCGCGGCCAGTTCCTTGCTGCCGGCCACCACGATACCGCCGACCATGTCGGAGTGGCCGTTGATGTACTTGGTCGCCGAATGCAGCACCAGGTCAGCGCCGTATTCCAGCGGCCGCTGGATCATCGGCGAGCAAAACGTGTTGTCGACTACAAGGATCAGGCCGTGCTTCTTCGCGAACGCGGCGACCTTGGCCAGGTCGACCAGCTTCAGCATCGGGTTGGTCGGCGTTTCGGCCCAGATCATCCGGGTGTTCGGCTTCAGTGCCGCCTTCAGCGCCGCCATGTCGTTCAGGTCGACGAAGCTGAAGTCCAGCCCGGCCGAGCGCCGGCGCACCTTCTCGAACAGGCGGTAGGTGCCGCCGTAGAGGTCGTCCATCGCGATCACGTGGCTGCCCGAATCCAGCAGGTCCAGCACGGTCGCCGCGGCGGCCAGGCCGGAGGCGAACGCGAAACCGGCCACGCCGCCCTCCAGGTCCGCCACGCAGCGTTCGTAGGCCATGCGCGTAGGATTTTGCGTGCGCGAGTACTCGTAGCCCTTGTGCTTGCCCGGGCTCTCCTGCACGTAGGTCGAGGTGGCGTAGATCGGCGTCATGATGGCGCCGGTGCTGGGATCGGGATGCTGGCCGGCGTGGATCGCGCGGGTGCCCATTCCCTGTTCACTGCGTTGCTTGCCGCTTTTCATCGCTCTGTTTCTCCCGACCCGCCGAACGGATCGCCTGGGTGACGATCAAGCCCGTGATTCTAGCCGTTAAGCGGCAACTATCGGGTATACGGATGAGGATGACGTTCATCCCAAAGTGAGCAAACTGTCGGTTTTTCAGCATCTTTCTCGCTTCGACACCTTCGCGAACACGGCCGGCGCTTGGTCATCGCGTCCGGAACCGGCATCATTTACTGCCCACCCGGCGCTCGAACCGCCCTGCAGACCCGCTCAGCTGAAACCCAGGACATCTTGATGAACGAATCATCCACGAAGAGCAAGACCCTGCTGGTCACCGGCGGAGCCGGCTTCATCGGCGCCAATTTCGTGCTGCAGGCAGTGGCCGATGGCCTGCAGGTCGTCAACCTGGACAAGCTCACCTACGCCGGCAATCCGGACACGCTGGCGTCGTTGCAGAGCAACGAGCGGCATGTGTTCATGCACGGCGACATCGGCGACCGCGCGCTGGTGGCCAGGCTGCTGGCCGAACACCGGCCCGACGCGATCGTGAATTTCGCCGCCGAATCGCACGTCGACCGCTCGATCGACGGCCCGGCCGAGTTCGTGCAGACCAACGTGGTGGGCACGCTGGGCCTGCTGGAATGCGCCCGCGATTACTGGCGCGGCCTGGAAGGCGGCGCCCGCGAGGCGTTCCGCTTCCTGCATGTGTCCACCGACGAGGTGTATGGTTCGCTCGGCGTCGAGGGCAAGTTCACCGAGACCACGCCGTATGCGCCGAACTCGCCGTACTCGGCCTCCAAGGCCGCCTCCGACCACCTGGTGCGCGCGTTCCACCATACCTACGGCCTGCCGGTGCTGACCACCAACTGCTCGAACAACTACGGGCCGTACCAGTTCCCGGAAAAGCTCATTCCGCTGGTGATCCAGAAGGCGCTGGCCGGCGAAGCGTTGCCGGTCTACGGCGACGGCAGAAACATCCGCGACTGGCTGTTCGTGGGCGACCACTGCAGCGCGATCCGCCGCGTGCTGGACGCCGGCCGGGTGGGCGAGACCTACAACGTGGGCGGCAATGCCGAGCGCGAGAACATCGCCGTGGTGAAGACCATCTGCAGCCTGCTCGATGGGCGCCGGCCACTGGCCGACGGCCGCTCGCGCGAGTCGCTGATCACCTACGTCAAGGACCGCCCCGGCCACGACCGCCGCTACGCGATCGACTCCAGCAAGTTGCAGGCCGAACTGGGCTGGCGGCCGTCGCAAACCTTCGAAACCGGCATCGCGCAGACGGTGGACTGGTATCTCGCCAACCAGCCGTGGGTGCAGCGCGTGCTCGACGGCAGCTACCGCATGGAGCGCCTCGGCGCATGAGCAACTCGCAAAAAGGCATCATCCTCGCCGGCGGCTCCGGCACCCGGCTGCACCCGATCACCCGCGCGATCAGCAAGCAGCTGCTGCCGGTGTACGACAAGCCGATGGTCTACTACCCGCTGGCCACGCTGATGCTGGCCGGCATCCGCGAGGTGCTGGTGATCAACACCCCGCACGAGCAGTCGATGTTCCAGCGCCTGCTCGGCGACGGCTCGCAGTGGGGCATCGACATCCGGTATGCAGCGCAGCCTTCGCCCGACGGGCTGGCGCAGGCGTTCACCATCGGCCGCGACTTCGTCGACGGCAAGCCGAGCTGCCTGGTGCTGGGCGACAACATCTTCTACGGCCATGGTTTCACCGAGCGCCTCAAGCGCGCCGCCGCGCGCGAACACGGCGCCACGGTGTTCGGCTACTGGGTGAAGGACCCGGAGCGCTACGGCGTGGCCGAATTCGACGACGCCGGCAAGGTGATCGGGCTGGAGGAAAAGCCGGCCCGGCCGAAGTCGCATTACGCCATCACCGGCCTGTACTTCTACGACGCCCGCGTGTGCGACTACGCCGCGTCGCTGAAGCCCTCGCCGCGCGGCGAGCTGGAGATCACCGACCTCAACCGCTGCTACCTCGACGATGACTCGTTGCACCTGGAGCAGCTCGGCCGCGGCTTCGCCTGGCTCGACACCGGCACCCACGAGTCGCTGATGGAAGCGGGCAACTACATCGAGACGATCGAGAACCGGCAAGGCCTCAAGGTGTGCTGCCCGGAGGAGATCGCCTACATCAACGGCTGGATCGACACCGAGCAATTGCTGGCACTGGCTGCGCCGCTGGCCAAGACCGGCTACGGCCAGTACCTGCAACAGCTGACCCGGCATGGCCACGTGCGATGAAAGTGATCGAGACCGCGCTGCCCGGCGCCCTGATCATCGAACCGCAGGTGTTCGGCGATGCCCGCGGCTTCTTCTACGAGAGCTACAACAAGGCCAGATGGATCGAGGCGGGCATCGACGTCAACTTCGTGCAATCCAACGTCTCGCGCTCGGCCAGCGGCGTGCTGCGCGGCCTGCACTACCAGTGGCCGAACCCGCAAAGCAAACTGGTCAGCGTGCTCGAAGGTGAGGTCTATGACGTGGCGGTGGACATCCGCCGCGGCTCGCCCACGTTCGGGCAATCCGTCGGCGTGATGCTGACCGCCGACAACCACCGCCACTTCTGGGTGCCGGAAGGTTTCGCGCACGGCTTCTGCGTGTTGTCCGAATTCGCTACCTTCACCTACCAGTGCACCGCGCTGTACGACCCGAAGACCGATGCCGGCATCCGCTGGAACGACGCCGCGCTGGGCATCGACTGGCCGATCAGCGCACCTTTGCTGTCGGACAAGGACGGTATGACGCCGCTGCTTGCCGACGTGCCGCCCGAACGGCTGCCGATGTACGAAGCCTAGGCTTTTTTGATCGTCATCCCCGCGCAACCGGGGATGACGATGATGGGGAAGGTGGACATGAAGACCCTGTTGCTCGGCGCCAACGGCCAGCTCGGCCGCACGTTTCTCGACCAGGGCGCCCTGGCCGCATGTGGCGAGCTGGTTGCCGCCAGCCGCAATGGCGTACTGGCTGCAGGCGGAAACGGCGAGGTCGCCGACCTGTCGACCCCCGAGTCGCTGCCCGCCCTGCTCGACCGCGTGCGGCCGGACGTGATCGTCAATGCCGCCGCGTACACCGCGGTCGACCGCGCCGAGCAGGAAGAGGCGTTGGCCACCCGCGTCAACGGCGAGGCGGTCGGTGTGCTCGGCCGCTGGGCGGCGGCGCACGGTACGCTGATGATCCACTACTCCACCGACTACGTGTTCGACGGCAGGCGGTCGCAACCGTACGCCGTCGACGAGGCTACCGGCCCGCTCGGCGCCTACGGCCGCAGCAAGCTGGCCGGCGAGCAGGCGCTGAGCGACAGCGGCGCCGACCATCTGATGTTCCGCACTGCCTGGGTCTACGCCGCGCATGGCCACAACTTCCTGCGCACCATGCTGCGCCTGGGCGCCGAACGCGACGAACTGCGCGTGGTCGCCGACCAGCACGGCGCACCCACCGACACCATGCTGATCGTGGAAGCCAGCCTCGCCGCGCTCGACCGCTGGCTTCAGGCCGACGCCGCGCAGCGGCGCGCACTGGCCGGCACCCATCATCTGGTCGCCAGCGGCGCCACGACCTGGCATGGCTTCGCCAGCGCGATCGTCGAACAGGCCACGGCACTCGGCCTGCTGGCGCATGCTCCCCGCGTGGTCGCGATCGGCAGCGCTGAATTTCCTACCGCTACCGTGCGCCCCGCGTGGTCATTGCTGGATAATGCCGAGTTCCAGCGGCACTTCGCTTTTCCACTCCCCGATTGGCGGCAAGGCTTGCGCAAAACCATGCAAGAGCTCATCACATCAACCAACTGAAACAGGACAAGGACCCATGTTGATTCCCCTCATCCTCAGCGGCGGCAGCGGCACGCGCCTGTGGCCGGTTTCGCGCAAGAACCTGCCCAAGCAGTTCCTGGAACTGGCCGGCAAGGGCACGCTGTTCCAGCAGGCCATCGCACGCACCCGGCAGTTGCCCGATGTGGCCGTGCCGATCGTGGTGGCCAGCGAGGACCACCGCTTCCTCGCTGCCGACCAGCTGCTGGAAGGGGATATCAAGGGCGCCACCATTGTGCTGGAGCCGCTGGCCCGCAACACCGCGCCGGCGATCGCGTTGGGTGCATTGCAAGCATTGCAACGCGATGCCGATGCCGTGCTCCTGGTACTGCCTGCTGATCATCTGATCGGTGACACGGCCGCGTTTGTCGAGGCCGTGAAACAAGCCATGCCGCTGGCTGAACAGGGCTGGCTTGTGACGTTTGGCATCCGCCCGGATCGTCCGGACACCGGCTTCGGCTATATCCGTCGCGCGGAAACCGTGGACGCCCATGGCTATCGCGTCGAGCAGTTCGTCGAGAAACCCGACCTGGCCACGGCCGAGTCGTACCTCGCCGACGGCGGCTACGACTGGAACTCCGGCATGTTCCTGTTCAAGGCCGCGCGCTACCTGGAGGAACTGGCCGCGCACGCGCCTGCGATGCTGGGGGCGGTGCGCGAGGCGTACGCGAAAGCCACTACCGACCTCGACTTCGTGCGCATCGACCGCGACGCGTTCGCGCTGGTGCCGGACGACTCGATCGACTACGCGGTGATGGAGAGGACCCGGCGCGCGGCAGTGATCCCGGTCAGCTGCGCGTGGAGCGACATCGGCTCGTGGTCGGCGCTGTGGCTGACCGGCGGCAAGGACGCCGACGGCAACCTGCGCGAAGGCGACACCATGGCGGTGGACACGCACAACTCGCTGCTGCGCTCGCACGAGCGCCACCTGCTGGCCACCGTCGGTGTCGACGACCTGATCGTGGTGACCACGCCGGACGCCACCCTGGTGGCGCACCGCGATGCCGCGCAGGACGTGAAGAAGATCGTCGAGCGGCTGAAGGCCGCCGGCCGCAGCGAACACTCGCTGCACCGCGTGGTGTACCGGCCGTGGGGCAGCTACGACTCGCTGGAGGAAGGCGAGCGCTTCCAGGTCAAGCGCATCGTGGTCAAGCCCGGCGCATCCCTGAGCCTGCAGAAGCACCACCACCGCGCCGAGCACTGGATCGTGGTCTCCGGCACCGCCGAGGTCACCTGCGACGACAAGGTGTTCCTGCTTGGCGAAAACCAGAGCACGTATATCCCGCTCGGCAGCAAGCACCGCCTGCGCAATCCCGGCAAGGTCGCGCTGGAACTGATCGAGGTGCAGTCCGGCAGCTACCTCGGCGAGGACGACATCGTGCGTTACGACGACGTGTACGGGCGCGCCTGACCGCGGAAAACCCGTAGGAGCGCACCCTGTGCGCGATGGCTCTTGGGCGTAGCGTGACAAAGAGCCATCGCGCACAGGGTGCGCTCCTACGGCCTATTCCACCGTCACTGACTTGGCCAGGTTGCGCGGCTGGTCGACGTCGGTGCCGCGCAGCACGGCGACGTGGTAGGCCAGCAGCTGCAGCGGCACGGTGAACACGGCGGGGGCGATGAAGGAGCCGCCCGATTCGACGCGCAGCATGGCGCCGTGGCCGGCCATGTCGTCCATGCCGGCGGCGCCGTCGGCGAACACGATCAGGCGGCCGCCGCGGGCGCGCACTTCCTGCAGGTTGGATTTCAGCTTGTCCAGCAGCGGGCCGTTCGGCGCCACCGCGATCACCGGCATGTTCTCGTCGACCAGGGCCAGCGGGCCGTGCTTGAGTTCGCCGGCGGCATACGCTTCGGCGTGGATGTAGGAGATCTCCTTGAGCTTCAGCGCACCCTCCAGCGCTACCGGGTACTGCACGCCGCGACCAAGGAACAGGGCGTGCTGGCGGTGGATGAAGTCGGCCGCCAGCACGATGATCGCCGGCTCCAGCTGCAGCGCGTTCTCGACCGCCCGCGGCAGGTGCTGCAGCTCGGCGCACAGCGCCGCGTAGCGGTCGTCGGCCAGACCGTTGCGGCGGGCCAGCTCCAGCGTCAGCAGGGCCAAGCCGGCCAGCTGGGTGGTGAAGGCCTTGGTCGAGGCCACGCCGATCTCGGGGCCGGCGCGGGTCATCAGCTTCAGGTCGGCCTCGCGCACCACCGAGGATTCGGGCACGTTGCAGATCGCCAGCGTGCCGAGGTAGCCGCGCCGGCGCGACTCGCGCATCGCCGCCAGGGTGTCGGCGGTTTCGCCGGACTGCGAGATCGCCACGAACAGCGTGCCCTCGGGCACCACCGTCTCGCGGTAACGGTATTCGCTGGCCACCTCCACGCTGACCGGCAGGCGCGCGTATTCCTCGATCCAGTACTTCGCGACCAGGCCGGCGTGGTAGCTGGTGCCGCAGGCGATGATGTGCAGGCCGCGGACCTTGCGCAGCAGGGCGTCGCTGTCGATGCCGAAGATGTTCGGCAGCACGCCGTGCGCGCCGAGGCGCGCCTCCAGCGTGTCGGCTATGGCGCGCGGCTGCTCGAAGATCTCCTTCTGCATGTAGTGGCGGTACTCGCCGCGCTCGACCGCGTCGGTGGACAGCTCGCTCTCGTGCACCGGGCGCACCACCGGCGTGCCGTCGAGGGCGAACACCTGCACGCTGTCGCGGGTGATCTCGACCACGTCGTTCTCGTCGAGATGCAGCATCTTGTTGGTGACCTGGATCAGTGCCTGCGCGTCGGAGCCGAGGAAATTCTCGCCGATGCCCAGGCCGACCAGCAGCGGCGCGCCGCGGCGCGCACCGACCACGCGGCCGGGCTCGTCGCCGCTGATCACCGCGATGGCGTAGGCGCCCTCCAGCTCGCGCACGGTGGCCAGCACCGCCGCGCGCAGGCGCATGCCCTGGCTGAGGTGGCGGTCGATCAGCACGGCCATCACCTCGGTGTCGGTCTCGGAGGTGAACACGTGGCCATCGGCCTGCAGCCCGGCGCGCAGGCCGGCGTAGTTCTCGATGATGCCGTTGTGCACGATCGCCACGCGGCCGGCGATGTGCGGATGCGCGTTCGCCTCGCTCGGCACGCCGTGCGTGGCCCAGCGGGTATGCGCGATGCCGGTGCCGCCGGGCAGCGGGTCGGCCAGGTACAGCGCTTCCATCTCGCGTACCTTGCCCTTGGCGCGCACGCGGCGGATCGCGCCATGGTCGAGCACGGCCACGCCGGAGGAGTCATAGCCGCGGTATTCCAGCGCCTTCAGGCCGGCAATCAGCAGCGGGGCGACATCACGCTGGGCAACGGCAGCAACGATTCCACACATCGACAGGGCTTCCCTTGGGTGGTTGCGCGGCCCGCGGCCGCACCTGGATGGCCATCTTGGGCGAGCCGCATTGCGGCAGGCTTTCACGCACCGAGCCGGCACGGCCGGACCGGGCTGCTTAGTCCACCTTGCGGCGCAAATAGTTCAACAGGTCGATGCGGGTGATCAGGCCGAGGAAGTCCTCGCCGTCGACCACGATCGCCACGTGGCCGCGCTCGAACACCGGAAGCAGCGACTCGATCGGCGAGCGCACGTCGAGCTTCTGCAGGCTGGTGATCATCGCGGTCGACACCGGGTCGCGGAAACGCGCGCCGTCGGCGTGCACGTGGATCAGCACGTCGGACTCGTCGACGATGCCGACCAGCTTGCGCCCATCCATCACCGGCAGCTGCGACACGTCGTACAGCTTCATGCGGTTGTAGGCGGTGATCAGCAGCTCGTTCGGGCCGACCACCACGGTGTCGCGCTGGGCGAACGGGCGCAGCAGCAGGTCGCGCAGGTCGCCGTGCTGCTCGCGTTCGATGAAGCCGTTGTCGAGCATCCAGTAGTCGTTGTAGAGCTTGGACAGGTACTTGTTGCCGGTGTCGCAGACCAGGGTCACCACGCGCTTCGGGTTGGTCTGCTCGCGGCAGTAGCGCAGCGCCGCGGCGACCAGGGTGCCGGTGGACGAGCCGCCCAGGATGCCTTCCTTCGCCAGCAGTTCGCGCGCGGTGAGGAAGCTTTCCTTGTCGGGAATCGCATAGGCCTTCTTGACCCGGGTGAAGTCGCTGATCGAGGGCAGGAAATCCTCGCCGATGCCCTCGACCATCCAGCTGGCGGACTTGGTCGAGAGCGTGCCCTCGTTGATGTACTGCGCCAGGATCGAACCGACCGGGTCGGCCAGGATGAGTTCGGTCTGCGGCGAGTGCCCGGCGAAGAATTTCGACAGGCCGCTCAGCGTGCCGGAGGAGCCGCAGCCGACCACGATCGCGTCGACCCGGCCGTCCATCTGTTCGAGGATTTCCGGCCCGGTGGTGGCGATGTGTGCGGCCGGATTGTCGGGATTGCCGAACTGGTTGATGAAGTAGGCGCCGGGTGTTTCGCGCGCGATCCGCTCGGCCATGTCCTGGTAGTACTCGGGGTGGCCCTTGGCCACGTCGGAGCGGGTCAGCACCACCTCGGCGCCCATCGCCTTGAGGTTGAAGATCTTCTCCCGGCTCATCTTGTCCGGCACCACCAGGATCAGGCGGTAGCCTTTCTGCTGCGCGACCAGCGCCAGCCCCAGGCCGGTGTTGCCGGCGGTGCCTTCGACCAGGATGTCGCCCGGGCGGATGCGGCCGTCCTTCTCGGCGCCCTCGATCATCGACAGGCCGATGCGGTCCTTGATCGAGCCGCCGGGGTTGGTGCTCTCCAGCTTGAGGAACAGTTCGCACGGCCCGGTGTCCAGGCGCTGCGCGCGCACCATCGGGGTACGTCCGATCAGTTCGAGGACACTCTGGTGGACCGTCATGGGGACTCCGTCGCTGGGGCGGCCGCGGGCGATGCCGCGGCTGCAGGATCGCCATGATAACCGCTCGACCCGGGCGTACGCCGCAAACGCGGCGGCCCCGGCACCTCGCCCGCTGCGCGGGAAAGGCCGGGGCCGCGTTCGCGTGAAGCAGCAGACTCAGTGGATGAGGTGCGCCCGACTTGCCCACATGCGCTCAAGCCGCGCCTTGGCCAGCAGTTTCTCCTTCTTCATGCTGGCGAGGGTGACGTCGTCGATGGGCAGCACGCCGATGTCGGCGTCGTGCACCTTGCTGTCGAGCTCCCGATGATGCTGATAGAGCCGCCGGAATTCGGCGTCGGCCTTCATCAATGCCTCGACATCGTCACGCTGCTGGTTTTCAAACATGATCCGACCTCCTCGCGAGTTGACGTGCGGATGCGACAGGACGCATCCGCAGACGGTGAACGCACGCACACACCCCATCGCCCGCGCCGGATGACCGGGACGCGGGGGAAGCATGGAAACAGGGGATGAGCGCATGGTTCGGGTCAGTAGCCCACACGGCCTGGATGCCTTGTGGGACTCTGACCCTACTCCGCCGCCACGGGGGTCGCAAGAGCCTTCGCAGGCGCCTCGCGAAACCCGGAAGTCCACGTGAAAAAGCTGTCAAAACAGCCTTTTACATTTGACCGACGACAGCCTCGGCGAAGCGCCCCGCCGCGCTGGCGGGACGCCCGGCACACCCTGCCGGCAGGCCGCTCAACGATGCTGTTTCGAGGCGTCCGGGGCCGCGTCGGCAGGCTTGTCGGCGTCCTGCATCTGCGAACGCATTGCCTTGGCGGCCTGGGCCGCCAGCTCAGCCTGGCGCTTGGCGGCCCGGGCCACCTTGCTCTGCGCCGCCGCCAGCTTTTTGGCCCGCTCGGCTTCGGCACGCGCCTGCTCGGCCGCTTGCGAGTATTCCAGCCCCTGCGCCTGCAACCGGGCAGCCTCTTCCTGCGCCAGCTGGTACTGCAGGCGCTGGCGTTCCAGCTCGCGCCGCGCCAGTTCCGCATCGCGCCGACTGTTGTCGAGCAGGATCTGGTCGTGTTCGCGGTCGAGCTGGGTCAGCTTGATCTGGGCATCCTGCAGCTGCGCGGCGGTCTTGGCCAGATCGACCCGGCGTTCGGCCAGGTACAGCACGTGCGGTCGCTCGCGCGAGCTGGCCTGGGCCAGCCGGTTGATCGCGTCGCGCGCACGCGCCTGTTCGGCTTGCGCGTAGCCGCCCATGCCCGGATCGTTGGCGAGCTGGTTGAGGCTGCCGGTCAGGCGGTTGATGTCGATGTCGTCCTGGCGGGCATGTGCCGGGCCGAGCATGGCCAGTGCCAGCGCAACCGCGGCCAGGGTAGCGGTGGAACGCTTCATGGCTGGCCTCCCTGGGTGTTCGCGGCCGGTTGCTGGACGGTGTCGGGCACGGTCTGGAAACCGTTGGCCGGCGGCGGGGCGGACAGCACCGACGACGCCGGCGCCGGCATCTCCCCGGCCGGCGCTGCGCTGGACGGCGGTGCCGGCGGCGGCGCCTGGGCGGCGGCCGCCGCCTGCTCGCCCTGCTGGCGCAGGCGGGTGTTCTCCTGCACCTTGCTCTGGATCTGCGCCCGCGCCGCACCCAGCCGGGCCTTGGCCTGGGCCAGTTCGGCGTCGGCCCGCGACTCCTCGGCCAGGTTCGCCGCGTCGGCGTACTTGCGCTCGGCCATCGCCGCCTGCGCCAGCTGGAACTTGTCCTGCGCAAAGCCCAGGTCCACCGGCGCATAGTCCGCCGCTCCCGCATCGCGGGCCATCTGCAGCTGGTTTTGCGCCTGATTCATCGAGTCATTCGGCGGCGGCGCCGAGGCGCAGCCGGTCAGCGCCAGGATCAGGACCAGGGCGGCCAGCGCCGTGCGGGTACGGCGCGTCGAGCCGGCCGGCGGGGAAAAGATGTACATCACATTCCTCATGGTGTGTCGCAGCGTATTGTGGGCGGGCATAATCCATCATTGCAACGCGCATTTCGCCAAACCCAGGGGTCATTCGTGGATATCGGCTACTTCCTCAAGCTTATGGTAGACAAGGGCGCGTCGGACATGTTCCTGTCCACCGGCGCCCCGGTGAATATCAAGGTCGAGGGCAAGCTGTATCCACTGGGCAACACCGGCCTGCCCAGCGGCATGGTCAAGAAGATCGCCTATTCGCTGATGGACGAGGGCCAGGTACCGCAGTTCGAACGCGACCTGGAACTGAACATGGCGCTGGCGGTGAAGGAAGCCGGCCGTTTCCGCATCAACGTGTTCAAGCAGCGCGGCGAAGTGGGCATGGTGATCCGCGCGATCAAGAGCGAGATCCCCAGCATCGACCAGCTGCAGTTGCCCGGCATCTTCCGCGACCTGATCATGGAGCCGCGCGGCCTGATCCTGGTGGTCGGCGCCACCGGTTCGGGCAAGTCGACCACGCTGGCGGCGATGCTCGACCAGCGCAACACCAATTCGCCCGGGCACATCCTCACCATCGAGGACCCGATCGAATACCTGCACCGGCACAAGAAGTCGATCGTCAACCAGCGCGAGGTGGGGCTGGACACGCACAGCTACCACGAAGCGCTGAAGAACGCGATGCGCGAGGCGCCGGACGTGATCATGATCGGCGAGATCCGCGACACCGACACGATGGAGGCGGCGATCGCGTTCTCCGAGACCGGCCACCTGTGCCTGGCCACGCTGCACTCCAACAACGCCGACCAGACGCTGGAGCGCATCCTCAACTTCTTCCCCGAGTCGGCGCACAAGAACGTGCTGATGAACCTGGCGCTGAATCTGCGCGCGGTGATCAGCCAGCGCCTGGTACTCGGCAAGGACGGCCGCCGCATCCCGGCCGCCGAGGTGTTGCTGAACACCCCGCTGATCCGCGACATGATCCGCCGCGGCCAGATCCACGAGATCAAGGAAGCGATGGACCGCAGCCTGCAGGAAGGCATGCAGACCTTCGACCAGTCGCTGTACAAGCTGTACAAGGAAGGCCGCGTGGAGCTGGAGGAAGCGCTCAACAAGTCCGATTCGCGCGACGGCCTGGCGCTGAAGATCCGCCTGGCCGAAGGCGGGTCCAGCGACGAGGCGCTGGCTGGCAACGACCCGTACGGCATGGGGTTCTGAGAGCCAGGGCATGAGTGAGGAGGAGTGAGAGACGGCACAAGCCGCCTCACCCTGCGCTCGCTCGTTTCTAGCTCTGCGGCGCGTCCGGCTGCGCCTCCGGCGCCGCGCGGCGGAACGCCTCCAGCTCGTTGCACGACTGGTAGATGCGCGCGATGGTCGGGTAGTCGTCCAGCGGCAGCTTCCAGCGCAGCGCGTTGTAGACCTGCGGGATCAGGCAGGCATCGGCCATGCCCGGCGTCTCGCCGTGGCAATAGCGGCCAGTGGCCACGCTGTCGCCCAGCAGCAACTCGATCGCCTGGAAGCCCGCGCCGATCCAGTGCCGCGACCACGCCGCGCGCTGCTCTTCGCTGGCACCGAATTCGGTTTCCAGCTGCTGCAGCACACGCAGGTTGCCGAGCGGGTGGATGTCGCAACACACTGCCATCGCCAGCGCACGCACCTGCGCGCGGCCACGCGCGTCGACCGGCAGCAGGGCCGTTTCCAGCTCCGGGTGCATTTCGTCGAGGTATTCCATGATCGCCAGCGACTGGGTGATCACGCGGTCCCCGTCGAGCAGGCAGGGCACCATTTCCTGCGGGTTGAGCGTGCGGTAGTCCGCCGCGTGCTGCTCGCCGCCGTCGCGCACCAGGTGCACCGGGCGTGTCTCGTAGTCGAGGCCCTTCAGGTTCAGCGCGATGCGCACCCGATACGCGGCACTGGAACGCCAGTAGCCATACAGCACCAAACCGTTAGCCATGAACCATCTCCCCCGACGGACAAGCGCAGTTTGCCACAGTGTGAACCGGGCACATGGCGCGCCGCAACGCACCGGCCGACCGCTGCGTTTGCATCGGTCCCCGGCGGGCCGGACAATAGGCGGTTACCGCCCATGAGGGGCTGTCCCCTTGTCCATTACCGGAGTGCCGCCGTGTCCGTCATCCGCATGAGTGACCTCGATGTGCGCGATCAGCGCGTGCTGATCCGCGAAGACCTGAACGTGCCGATCGACGACCACGGCCGGATCACCTCCACCCAGCGCCTCGACGCCGCGCTGCCCACGATCCGGGCCGCCCGCGACGCCGGCGCGCAGGTGATGGTGATGTCGCACCTGGGCCGGCCGAAGGAAGGCCAGTTCGACGCCGAATCCTCGCTGGCGCCGGTGGCGCTGTGGCTGAGCAGCAAGCTCGACCAGCCGGTACGGCTGGTGGCCGACTACCTGGTCAACGGCGTCGAGGTGGCGGCCGGCGAGGTGGTGCTGCTGGAGAATTGCCGCATGAACGTCGGCGAGGGCAAGGACGACGAAGCGCTGGCGAAGAAATATGCCGCGCTGTGCGACATCTTCGTGATGGATGCGTTCGGCACCGCGCACCGCGCGCAGGCCTCCACCCACAGCGTGATCAAGTTCGCCCCGGTGGCCGCCGCCGGCCCGCTGCTGTGCGCCGAACTCGACGCGCTGGGCAAGGCGCTGGAACACCCGGCACACCCGCTGCTGGCGATCGTGGCCGGCTCCAAGGTATCGACCAAGCTGACCCTGCTGGAAAACCTGATCGGCAAGGTGGACCAGCTGATCGTCGGCGGCGGTATCGCCAACACCTTCATCGCCGCGATGGGCCATTCGGTCGGCAACTCGTTGTACGAGCCGGACCTGATCGACGCCGCGAAGAAGGTGCTGGCCGACGCGAAGCGCCGCGGCGCCGAGGTCCCGATGCCGGTCGACGTGGTGGTGGCGCCGACCTTCTCGGCGCAGGCCCCGGCCACGGTGAAGCCGGTCGACCAGGTCGGCGCGGACGAGATGATCCTCGATATCGGCCCGCAGACCGCCCAAACCTATGCCGCGCTGATCGCCAGCGCCGGCACCGTGGTGTGGAACGGCCCGGTCGGGGTGTTCGAGTTCGACGCGTTCGGCAAGGGCACCGAGACGCTGGCGCGGGCGGTCGCCGCGTCGAAGGCGTTCTCGATCGCCGGCGGCGGCGACACGCTGGCCGCGGTCGACAAGTACGGCATCGCCGACCAGGTCTCCTACATCTCCACCGGCGGCGGCGCGTTCCTGGAATTCCTGGAAGGCAAGGAGCTACCCGCGGTGGCCGCGTTGAAGGCGCGAGCGGCGAAGTAATGCTCTGCCTGTTCGACCTCGACGGTACCCTGATCGATTCCGAGCACGGCATCACCGCCTGCGTGAAACATGCGCTGGCGCGGCTGGACGTGCCGACACCGGCCGCCGAGGAGCTGCGCCGCTGGATCGGCCCGCCGCTGCGGCACAGCTTCGCGCCGCTGCTGGACCACGACGCCGAACGCATCGAGGCGGCAGTGGCGTACTACCACGAGCGCTTCGATACGCTGGGCTGGCGCGAGCACGCCGTCTATCCGGGCATCGAGGCGCTGATCGGGCAGCTGCGCAGCGCCGGCCACCAGCTCGCCGTGGTCACCGGCAAGCCGCAACATCACGCCGCACCGATCGTCGAACAGCTGCCGTTCGGCGCGGCGTTCGAGCGCCTGTACGGCCCCCATCCCGGCAGCGCACACAGCGAGAAGGCCACGATGATCGCCGCGGCACTGGCCGACTTCGGCGCCGACCCGGCCGGCGCGGTGATGATCGGCGACCGCCACTTCGACATCGACGGCGCCGTGGCCAACCGGGTGAACGGCATCGGCGTGCTGTGGGGCTTCGGCAGCCGCGCGGAACTGCAGCGCGCCGGCGCCCACGCGCTCGCAGCGAAGCCGGACGAACTGGCCGCGCTGCTGCTCGGCTGACCACACCCGCCTCCTTGTCTCTGTAGGAGCCCGCTCGCGGGCGATGCTTTTGCTCTTGTGAATCCCGCATCCCGGCAAAAAAGCATCGCCCGCGAGCGGGCTCCTACAAGGGCGGGTGAACTCAGCGAGTAACGCGCTTCACCGCATCGACCACATGGGCGACGCTGAAGCCAAAGTGCTCGAACAGCTGCGGCGCGGGCGCGGAGGCGCCGAACGTGGTCATGCCGACCACCTCGCCATCCAGGCCCACGTACTTGCGCCAGAAGTCGGCGGTCGCCGCTTCCACCGCCACGCGGGCGCGGCACCAGAGCGGCAGCACGCCTTCGCGGTATTCCAGCGGCTGCGCGTCGAACACCTCGGTACACGGCATCGACACCACGCGCACGGCCACGCCCTGCTGCGCCAGCGCGCGCGACGCTTCCATCGCCAGTTCCACTTCCGAGCCGGTGGCGATCAGGATCGCCTGGAACTTCGTGTCCAGCGGATCGGACAGCACGTAGCCGCCGCGCGCGATGTCGGCCACCTGCCGTGCGCCGCGCTGCTGGTGCCTGAGGTTCTGCCGCGAGAACACCAGGCACGACGGCGCGCCCTTGCGCTCGATCGCCGCCTTCCACGATGCCGCCGATTCCACCGCGTCGCACGGACGCCACAACTGGTTGTTCGGGATGTAGCGCAGGGACGCCATGTGCTCGACCGGCTGGTGGGTCGGGCCGTCCTCGCCCAGGCCGATCGAGTCGTGCGTGTAGACGTGGATCGCGTGGGCCGGAATCAGCGCGCTCATGCGCACCGCGTTGCGCGCGTAGTCGGAGAACACCAGGAAGGTCGCGTCGTACGGGATGAAGCCGCCATGCAGCGCCACGCCGTTGGCGATCGCGGTCATGCCGAATTCGCGCACGCCGTAGTAGACGTAGTTGCCCTTGCCGTCGGCGCTGTCGCCGGTGGCCGCGTCGAGGCTGCCCTTCCACTTGGTCAGGTTGGAGCCGGCCAGGTCGGCCGAACCGCCGAGCAGCTCCGGCAGCAGCGGCGCAAACGCCTCGATGCTCATCTGCGAGGCCTTGCGCGAGGCCACTTCGGGACCGTCGGCCTGCAGCTTGTCGATGAACGCCTGCGACTTCGCGGCCCAGTCGGCCGGCAGCTCGCCGCGCATGCGGCGGTTGAATTCGGCGGCCAGCTGCGGATGCGCGGCGGCGTACTTCGCGAAGGCGTCGTTCCACACCTGTTCGGCGGCGGCGCCCCTGGTCTTGTGGTCCCAGCCGGCGTAGATCTCGGCCGGGATCTCGAACGGTGCGTACTTCCAGCCCAGCTGCTCGCGCGCGGCGGCGATCTCGTCCTTGCCCAGCGCGGCGCCGTGGCTTTCCTCCTTGCCCTGCTTGTTCGGTGCGCCGAAGCCGATGATGGTTTTCGCGCAGATCAGGGTGGGCTTGTCGCGCTGCGCGGCGGCCTTCGCGATCGCCTGCCTGATCGCCTCGGCATCGTGTCCGTCGACGCCGCGGATCACGTTCCAGCCGTAGGCCTCGAAGCGCGCCGGGGTGTCGTCGGTGAACCAGCCGTGCACCTCGCCGTCGATCGAGATGCCGTTGTCGTCGTAGATCGCCACCAGCTTGCCGAGCTGCCAGGTGCCGGCCAGCGAGGCGACTTCGTGCGAGATGCCTTCCATCAGGCAGCCGTCGCCGAGGAACACATAGGTGTGATGATCGACCACGTCATGACCGGGGCGGTTGAAATGCGCCGCCAGCACCTTCTCGGCCAGCGCGAAGCCAACCGCGTTGGCCAGGCCCTGGCCGAGCGGGCCGGTGGTGGTTTCCACGCCTGGCGTTTCGCTGGCCTCCGGATGGCCGGCGGTCTTTGAATGCAGCTGGCGGAAGCGCTTCAACTGCTCCATCGGCAGGTCGAAGCCGGTCAGGTGCAACAGCGCGTACTGCAGCATCGAGCCGTGGCCGTTGGAGAGCACGAAGCGGTCGCGGTTGAACCACTTCGGGTTGGCCGGATTGAACTTCAGGAAGTCGTTCCACAGCACTTCGGCGAGGTCGGCCATGCCCATCGGCATGCCCGGATGACCGGACCTGGCCGCCTCCACGGCGTCCATGGCAAGGGCGCGCACGGCATTGGCGAGTTCGCGGCGGGTGGTCATCGGGCGGTCTCCGGAAGATGCAAAAGCGCCATTGTCGCCGATCCGGCCGTCGGCTGTCGCCCGCGACCACGGGATTAATCACCGCTTAACCTCAGACCATACGGTTCGGCCGGCTTCAGCCTCGCCCCACTATCACTACGCCCCGCGGCGCCATCCCCAAGCGCTGCCCGACCGCGCGCCCTGTTCCGTGGCGCCGGCCCGGCCCAAAAAAGAGGAGTACCCCATGAAAAAGACTCTGTTTGCCCTTGCTCTCGCCTCCGCCACGCTGGGCGCCCTGCCTGCCTTTGCGCAGGACAGCGAAGCCACCACGGCCGCCGGCGGCAATTTCCAGCCGTCGCAGCCGATCGGCAGCGGCAACTGGTTCATCAACGGCAGTGTCGGCCAGGCGCACATGCGCGTGGGCCCGTACGACGACCATCCGACCACCTACGCGCTCAACGGCGGCTACCGCTGGAAGGTGGGCCAGGACCTGGGCCTGGGCGTGGAGGTCGGCTACAACGACCTCGGCAATTTCAGGCTGAAGAATGCCTTCAACAGCAACGACGTCAACCTGACCTCGCAGCGCCAGGCACTGCGCGGCTGGACCGCCGGCGTCAACGGCAAGATCGACGTATGGCGCGGCCTGTACCTCAGCGGCCGCACCGGCGTGTACGGCTGGAAGGGCCACGGCTACGCCAACCAGGACGTCAACCGGCACCATCTGGACAAGGTCGACTGGTACGCCGGCGTGGGTGCCGGTTACGACTTCAGCGAGCACTTCGGCCTCGGTCTGTCGTACGACTACTACCGTGCGAACAAGGACCACATCAAGTTGAGTTCTGACACCGCCTCGCTGACCGCGGAATACCGTTTCTGAGCCCCTGTCGGCAGCGAATTAACCCAAGCTTAATACTGAACTAATCGGTATTGAATCTTCCGGGCCACGACCCATCTAAGCAATCGGATGCCGCCGCTCGAACGGACGGCGCACCGCCAGCAGCGGCCACTCCCCCTCAGGGCCGACTGCCATGACAACAACTGGAGAAGCTCCATGAAAATGAACAAGACCCTGCTTGCCCTCGCCTTTGCCTCCGCCGGCCTGCTGGCCATTCCCGCTGCGTTCGCGCAGAGCGCGCCGACCCACAATGACGGTTGGTTCATCAATGGCAACGTCGGCCAAGCCTCGCTCAACCATGGCCCGTACGACGACAGCACCACCGGCTACGGCATCAATGGTGGCTACCGCTGGGCGCTGAACCCGTCGCTCGCGCTGGGCGCCGAGGTGGGCTACAACGACCTGGGCAACATCCATCCGAAGAACGTCTTCAACAGCCAGCCGGTCGTCGACCGCGGCAAGTCGCAGCTGCACGGCTGGACCGCCGGCGTGAACGGCCATTTCAACGTCAGCCCGAACTGGTACGTCAGCGCGCGCACCGGTCTCTACGGCTGGAAGGGCCACGGCCTCAGCAATGACGTCAACCCGGTCCGCAAGGGCCTGGACAACACCAGCTGGTACGCCGGTGCCGGCGTGGGCTACGACTTCAGCAACAACGTCAGCGTGGGCCTGAACTACGACTACTACGACGCGAAGAAGGATCGCGTGAACCTGAGCACCGACATGGTCTCGGTCAGCGCGGAATACCGCTTCTGAGCTTCACCGTTTCATGCATGACAAAAAGGGCGCCGTGAGGCGCCCTTTCTGCTGTAGGAGCCCGCTCGCGGGCGATGCTTTATCTTGAGACATCAGAGCACAAGCATCGCCCGCGAGCGGGCTCCTACGACGCGGATCACCAGGCGACCGCCAGCAACGGCACCGTCGGGCGATCAGCCGTTCCACTGCCCCAGCGCGGCCAGGCCGTTGTCGCGCGCGCGGGCGTGCACGGTCTTCTGCGCCTCGGCGTAGTTCGCCTTCATGTCTTTGGCCCACAGCTTCAGCGCCGCCTGCTGCATGGCACGGCCGTAGGAGAACGACAGCGGCCACGGGTGCGGGCCGATCTGGTTCATCGCGTTGAGGTGGGCGGTGGACTGTTCGTCGGTCTGCCCACCGGAGAGGAACACGATGCCCGGCAGCGAGGCCGGCACGGTGGACTTGAGCACGCGCACGGTGGCCTCGGCCACTTCCTCGACGTCGGCCTGCTCGTCGCAGTCCTTGCCCGGGATGACCATGCTGACCTTCAGGATGGTGCCTTCCAGCATCACGTTCTGCTCGTACAGCGCATTGAACAGGCTGCGCAGCACGGCTTCGTGCACCTCGTAGCTGACCTCGATGCTGTGGTCGCCGTCCATGATCACCTCGGGTTCCACCATCGGCACCAGGCCGGCTTCCTGGCACAGCGCGGCGTAACGGGCCAACACGTGGCAGTTCGCCTCGATCGCGGTGGAGCTGGGGTTCTCCTCGGAGATGTTGATCACCGCGCGCCACTTGCAGAACTGGGCGCCCAGCTTCACGTACTCCTGCAGGCGCTCGCGCAACCCGTCGAGGCCTTCGGTGACCACGTCGCCGGGGAAGCCGGCCAGCGGCTGCGGGCCCTTGTCGACCTTGATGCCGGGGATGATGCCGAGCTTCTTCATCAGCTCGGTGAACGGCACGCCGTCGCGGGTCTTCTGGCGAATCGTCTCGTCGTACAGGATCGCACCGGAGATGTGCTCGTTCAGGCCCGGCGTGGTCAGCAGCAGCTCGCGGTAGGCGCGGCGGTTCTCCTCGGTGTTCTCGATGCCGACCGCCTCGAAGCGCTTCTTGATGGTGTTGGTCGACTCGTCGATGGCGATGATGCCCTTGCCGGGCGCGACCATCGCCAGGGCGATGCTTTCGAGATCTTCAATACTCATGACGACTCCGTGGTGCGGGGGCGTGCCCGCCCGCACATGGTTGAAGCCGCCTCGGGGCCGAAGCGGCGCGGTTCAAAACGGCGATTATAGGCCAGATCGGCGGCCGCCAGCGCCAGAGCGCGGCGGGGCCGGACTGTATCGGCTCAGGGGGTGTAGCCGGGCAGCTTGCACTGGTCCATCAAGTGCTGGCGCTGGGCCGGATCCTTCGGCGCATTGAACGGCACGATGTAGTAGGTGGCGACCGGCTCGCCGATGCGGTTGCTCAGCGACGGGCCGTAGCGGAAATTGGAGACCGCGCTGTGCGCCGCCGGGCCGAGGTCGCTCTTGGGCACCAGCTTGGCCACCTGCACGTTCATCGGCACACCGTCGGAGCCGATCGTGTAGGTCACTGCCGCGCAGCCGGGCTGGTCCAGGTTGAGGCCGCTGTTGGGCACGTCCATCTTCACCTGCGTATTGAGCAGGATCCAGTAGCGGTACAGGTCCGGCTGGTCGATCCGGCGCGTCTGCGCCAGCACCGGCGCGACGAAGCCCAGCGCCAACGCCAGCAGCAGACCCTGACGAAGCAGACGGGACACGGATTTCATGACGTTCTCCTGGCCGGGGTGACGACATGAAGTGTAGCGGCATTGCCGCCCGGCACCAGTCGGGACCCGGCGGCCGGACAGCCGCGCGTCAGGCGTCACAGCTCGCGCTGGCTCTCGACCGTGCCATCGGGGCCGACCGAGAGCAGCTTCAGCGTGTTGGTGCCGCCGACGTGGCCGACGCGGTCGCCGTAGGTGATCACCACGCTATCGCCCTCGACCAGCTTGCCCTGCTCGAACAAGAGCCGCACCGCGGCGCGGGTGGAGGCGGCCATGCTCTGCTTCTCGCCGTGGCTGAACGCCACCGGCTGCACGTCGCGCAGCACCAGCATGCGCCGGCGCGCGGCGGCGGATGGCGACATGCCGTAGATCGGCACCGCGCTGCGGTAGCGCGACAGCCACTGGGCGGTGGCGCCGGATTCGGTCAGCGCCACGATCGCCCGCACGTCGAGCTGGCCGGCCAGCACCATCGCGGCCAGCGCGATCGCCTGGTCGGTGCGCTTCATCTGCTGGCTGACGCTGGCCAGATCCTCCTTCGGCTCGAACTGGCGTTCGGCGCCGAGGCAGATCCGCGTCAGCGCCGCCACCGCCTTGTCCGGGTGCGCGCCGGCCGCGCTCTCCTCCGACAGCATCACCGCGTCGGTGCCGTCGATCACCGCGTTGGCCACGTCGAGCACTTCGGCGCGGGTCGGGATCGGCGAGCGCACCATCGACTGCAGCATCTGCGTGGCGGTGATCACCGCGCGGTTGCGCTGCACCGTCTCGCGGATGATCTTCTTCTGCAGGCCGGGCAGCTCGGCGTCGCCGATCTCCACGCCGAGGTCGCCGCGCGCCACCATCACTACGTCGGAGGCGTCGATGATCTCGCCCAGCACCGGGATCGCGTCCGCGCGCTCGATCTTCGCCACCAGCGCCGCGCTGCCGCCGGCCTCGTGCAGCAGGCGGCGCGCCTGGTGCATATCCTCGGCCGAACGCACGAACGACACCGCGAGGAAATCCGCGCCGATCTCGGCGGCCAGCTTGATGTCGGCCTTGTCCTTGTCCGACAGCGCAGTCACCGACAGCCCGCCGCCCTGCCGGTTGAGCCCCTTGCGGTTGGACAGCTTGCCGCCGATCAGCACCGTGCAGCGCACCTCGGCGCCGGCCACTTCGTGCACGCTCAGCGCGATCAGCCCGTCGTCCAGCAACAGCACGTCGCCGGCGTGCACATCGTGCGGCAGGCCGTAGTAGCTCACGCCGACGCGGCTCGCGTCGCCGGGCGGCGCGTCGGGGCGGCAATCGAGCACGAACGAGGCGCCTTCGGCGAGTTCCACCGGCCCGTTGGCGAAGGTCTCGATGCGGATCTTCGGCCCCTGCAGGTCGGCCAGGATGCCGACTTCGCGCCCGACGGCGAGCGACGCCGCACGCACCGCGCTGGCGCGGGCGCGGTGGTCGTCCGGCTGGCCATGCGAGAGGTTCAGGCGGGCCACGTTGACGCCTTCGGCGATGATCTTCTCGAGCATGCCCGGCGCATCGGTGGCGGGGCCGAGGGTGGCGACGATCTTGGTGCGGCGCAGGGGATTGGCGTTCATGTGTCGAGGCTAGCAGATGCCGTGCGGCGCGCCATCACCTTGCATTCGTATGCAATGCGCCGCGCCGACACCCGCTCACCGCGGCGCCAACGCCAGGTTGAGCACGGCAGCGAGCCGGCGCCCGGCGATGCGCAGCCGGTTTTCGGCCACCGGCAGCTCGGCGTCGACATAGGTCCGGCCGATCTTGTGGCCGTCCGGATAGAAGCCGGCCACGGCGGTGGCCCGGCAGGATTCCTCCGCCCACTGCGCGTAAGGGTCGCCCAGCGGCGCGATCGGCGCCGGCAGCGGCGCCGGACCCTCGGCGTCCAGTTTCGCCGCGTAGGCCTGCCAGTCCAGCCCGCGCGTCCCCAGCATGCCCGAGTCCCAGACCCGGTGCAGGTTGCTGCCCTTGCCCTCGAACTGCACCTGGTACCGGTTGCCGCCGAGGTCGTCACGGTAGCCGGCATGCAGCGGCTGGTGCACATCGCCCGCGAAGTGCACCACGAATTTCAGGGCCTCCAGGCGCGCGGCGTCGCCTTGCGCCTTGTCGCCGAGGATCGCCACGTAGCGCGCCAGCCCCGCGACGATGCATGCGCCGTCGCGGCAGTCGCGCGGCGGCAGGTAGTCGCAACCCGGGCCGCCACGGAAATTGACGTAGTGCAGCTTGCGCGTCTGCTGCCACAACGTGGCCTGCGCGGGGTCGTCCTGGATCTGGTCGGGCCAGTTGGCGACATCGGCCAGTCGCGTGACGTGGTCCGCCGCCAGCAGGCGTTCCACCTCGGCCCTGGCGGCGGGGCCGAGGTGCCGCTGCGCCAGCTCGGCGACCACGCGGTGACCGAGCGGCCCCCAGGCGCGGGCTGCCGGTGCGACCGCGAACAGGATGGCCGCAAAGGCCAGCGAACAACGACGCAGAGACATGGCGACCACCGGCGCAAAAGGCCGCAGTCTGCCACAGCGACAATCCGGCGCGGGCGATCCGGGCGCTTTCATTGTAAGATTTCGCGGCTGAAACAGCGGCGCCGCGACCCGCGGCTGCCCATCCTCATCGCCACATCCCATCGCCCTCAGGAGGACGTTCCCTCATGACCATCAAGGTCGGCATCAACGGCTTTGGCCGCATCGGTCGCAACGTGCTGCGCGCAGCCGTGCAGAACTTCAGCAACGACATCGAGATCGTCGCGATCAACGACCTGCTGGAGCCGGACTACCTCGCCTACATGCTGAAGCACGACTCCGTGCACGGCCGCTTCGAGGGCGACGTCAAGGTCGACGGCGGCCACCTGGTGGTCAACGGCAAGCGCATCCGCCTGACCCAGGAACGCGACCCGGCCAACCTGAAGTGGAACGAGGTGAACGCCGACGTGGTGATCGAGTCCACCGGCCTGTTCCTGACCAAGGAAGCGGCGCAGAAGCACCTCGACGCCGGCGCGAAGAAGGTGATCCTGTCGGCGCCGTCCAAGGACGCCACGCCGATGTTCGTCTACGGCGTGAACCACCAGAAGTACGCCGGCGAGGCGATCGTCTCCAACGCCAGCTGCACCACCAACTGCCTGGCGCCGGTGGCCAAGGTGCTGAACGACAAGTGGGGCATCAAGCGCGGCCTGATGACCACCGTGCACGCCGCCACCGCCACGCAGAAGACCGTGGACGGCCCGAGCAACAAGGACTGGCGCGGCGGCCGCGGCATCCTGGAGAACATCATTCCCTCCTCCACCGGCGCGGCCAAGGCCGTCGGCGTGGTGATCCCCGAGCTCAACAAGAAGCTCACCGGCATGAGCTTCCGCGTGCCGACCTCGGACGTGTCGGTGGTCGACCTCACCGTGGAACTGGAGCAGCCGGCGACCTACGAGGAGATCAAGGCCGAGATGAAGGCGCAGAGCGAAGGCGCGCTCAAGGGCATCCTGGGCTACACCGAGGACAAGGTGGTGGCCACCGACTTCCGCGGCGACGCGCGCACCTCGATCTTCGATGCCGACGCAGGCATCGCACTGGACGACAGCTTCGTCAAGCTGGTCAGCTGGTACGACAACGAGTGGGGCTACTCGAACAAGTGCCTGGAGATGGTGCGGGTGGTGGCGAAGTAAGCCTGACCCCGCGCGACACGAAAAAGCCGGGCACCACCCTAATGCCAGTCAGTTAAGACAGACTGGCATTTTTCGTGGGGTATTTGTGGGGTCGGCGTTTGACTTCACGGGGACAAGATCGTTGTCGTCGTGCGGGCAACAGATAGATGTGGGCTTGCTGTCGGAGGCGGGCGAGTCGTTTGGGAAAGGCGCCGGGTGTTTCCAGCGGGGCGTATCGCAACTCGGCCACGATGGCGCGCGTGAACCCCTGGAAGCTGAGCCGGGTCGGTGGCACGCCCAGCTCACCAGCGGTTTGGTGCATTTCCCA